>CAYOLL010000035.1:0-45106 GCA_964404765.1 uncultured Gemmatimonadota bacterium
TGCGTCTTTAGCGTCAATTGCGACGTTTGCGTTAAGATTTGTGAACAATTCAGGTATCTTACCATAGTGATAAAACGACGAATTAAAAATTCCAGCCAAAAAAGAACTCGCGATATGTATCTTTGCTAATATTATTGAAATCGGTCCGGCGGGCAAAGTCCCAGCGCAAAACCATCGCCCCAAAAACATTAAGCCGCAGGCCCAGACCAAAACTGCCTTTCATATCCCAATCTACTTTGTTGACCCAGCAGTTACCCACATCAAAAAAGATGGCGCCACGCAGCATAAAAAACTCCATGTTGCCAAAGGGAAAGCTAAGGACAGCGTTATGCAGGATGGGGAAGCGCAATTCGTTATTCAGCAGTAGCAAATAGTTGCCGCTAATGCTGTTTCGGGGATAGCCGCGCAGCGTCCAACTGCCGCCCATGTGGAAGATTTCCGGGTCTTTGCCGTCGCTATACCGCCCCATGAGGCGGGTGGCAATGGCTGAATTGGTAGATAAGCGAAAATATTTGCGCCAATCGCCCATTAATACATAGGAAGAGGCTCGCATCCGGGTCAAATCCGTCGTTAAACCGACAGTGGCATTAAAGCGCTGCCCGTCAATCGGCCCGACCGGCTCCCATAGCGAAGTATCTTTCACATAGGAAATGTAGTTGGTGGCATAATAGCCCTC
The DNA here is from genome assembly GCA_964404765.1 of uncultured Gemmatimonadota bacterium. GTDB lineage: Bacteria > 4572-55 > 4572-55 > 4572-55 > 4572-55 > CAYOLL01. The sequence goes on from CAYOLL010000035.1 coordinate 677, forward strand.
CTGCTCATCACGGACGCTGACATTGTCATCAATAATCGACGTATAGTTTTCGCGATCAGAATATTTAAGCACGGTGCTGAAATCGAACCGTCGAAATTTAGAGATTGGATAACTGGCCAGACCCGTGACGCCTACCATTCGTTCGTAAAACCGGTGGCCCGCCGCGTCATAATAATCACCGACAAAATGAAACCCACCGGCGCCCCAATTCAACCGGTGGGTCCGATTGACATAAGTTGCGCCCAGGCTGAGATTGCGTAAAAAATCGCTGCGGCTTTTGGCCGAGTTGTTGATCGACATTAAAATAAAATGATCGCCCAACATGTCGGACAGCGCCAAAACCATGCCGCCATTACCCACGGACGGATCGGGTTCATAGCCCACAGCGCCTTGGGCAACGTCCAGCGAAAAACGCGGCGTATATTCGCTATATTTGATCGTCGATTTGTAATCAGCGATGGGTTTCGGCTGCCAGGAAGGTGAAAAAGCGACTTCTTCAATCGTCCGGGCAGTATCCACCGGAGCGGGCACTTTGACCGTATAAAGGCGGAGCCGGCTTTCGTTATATGCCGAAAAGATAAGGCGGCTGTTGTCGTTGGTCCAGACCGGATCAATCGCCGCAGTTAAAAAGTTGCTGATCCGCTGCGGCTCGTAAAAAACGATGCGGCTTGAATCGGCATCCGTCGTATCTGCAGACGTTTTTACATCTGCAACAAAAAGGTTAAAAACACCATTGCGATCTGATGAAAAAGCCAACCGTCGGCCATCGGACGACCACGCCGGAGCCATATCTTTGTAATGCCCAAAGGTGATTTGCCGAATGTCCCGACTCTCCAAATCCAGAGCAAACAAGTTGTAAGTGCCGGAGATGCCGTCTTCGACACGATCCGAGCTAAACACAATAGTCTTACCGTCCGGTGACCAGGCCGGCGTTTGATCGTCGTAAAAATCCAAGGTAATTTGTTCCAGGTGTCCGGTTTTAGCATCAACAATAAACAGGTCTGAATAACCTTCGCGGTCAATGCCGTTAAAAATGATACGCTGGCCGTCCGGTGACCAATTAGGCGAAGACAGGGTGATTAATTCATCAAAGGAAAAAGATTTTATACGCTGATTATCACGCAATGCGTGGATATATAACTGGTCTTTTTCACCGGCTTTGGAAATAAATGCCAATTCTTTTTTGCGGTTGATATGAATGCGGCTGCGGAATTGGTGAAAAGATTCGTAATCCTTGTTGCGTTCGCCTTTGACGATGGCTTTAACCTTGGCCTCACGCTGACGGGTATTGATCTGATAGATATTGGTATAGCCGGTTCGATTGGCCAAAAAGATAATGGTATCCACATCGGAGGCGCTGCCCGGTACAACGGCCGGCTTCATGTCGGCATAGCCGCGCATGGTCAGTTCCTCGGCGACATGATCGACCACATCCGTGGTGGCAATAATCGGGAAATAACGCTTCTTGAGCCAATAAACCCACTTTTTGCTGACTTCGGTGTAGGGCTCGCCAAATGTAAACATGGTCACTTCTTCAAAATTATCCGATTTCCACCAGTTCTTAAAAATCTGCAAAATTTTCTCTTCGCCATACGTCTCGGCAGTAAAATGTAAAAATAACTGGCCAAGCTTGTAAATATGAAAGCCCTGCATCCGCCACATGCTTGCTAAATCCAAAATTTGATCGTTGATGGCATAGTCGCGTATAATCATCTCGCCCTGAGCATCCCATTTTGCCGACCAATATTCGGCCAGACCTTCCACAAACCACAGCGGCGGCAGATTGAAGCGCATTTTATGATGATCGCTCAGCGAATGATTCAGTGTGGCCAGCATAAAAACGTGTACCAATTCATGCTGCACCAGATGTTTAAGATCATGATACGAGCCGTTGTGGTGAATCAGCACGCGGCCTTTGAGGAATTCGGTAAAGCCGGCCACACCCTCGCTGACCGGGCCTGATGTAACGTTGGTTTGTTGAAAGTCGATATGTGAGCTGTAGACAATCAGCGGGGTCTTGTGTTTTGGATGATCTTTAAATTTCAGAGTCAGATCGGCATAGCTCTCTTCGCATAACTGGGCGGCAATGGTGGCCAGTTCCTTGGCCTCCTCATAATAAAAAATCTCAAAATGCTCGGTCTCCATTGTCTTCCAGGAAAAGGCGGAATAATGCACTTTGTTCCGGCCAAAATAATAGGCCTGCGCCGGATTGACCAAAAGCTGCATCACCAGACCGGCAAGGAATAGCAATAAACTAATACGAGATGCATGTGCAATTTTCATGGATTTTCCAATTAAAAGGAGTAGCAAACTTCAGTTTGCGCGTAAGTCACGTAACAGCATCGGATAGTTTGGACTTATGCCAAAAGTTTCAAATTATCATTAAATCGTCATGCTGTCAACAGCAAAGGCGCAAAAATAAAAAACCTGTCGATCCGATTGGATGACAGGTGTAGCGCAAATAGCACGAAGATTTTATGGCTTGATGGGTTGCCTTCTCTTCAATCTTTGGCTCTAAAAACCCAGCCGGGTGCGGAATCTATCGTCTGCCGCAGGATCAGATTCAGTTGGCCGGCGTGATGCTGAACATGGCGCAGGTTGTACAAGTGCAACTCCCCGATGTTGAGCTTAACCGCTCCGAAGTTGTAAGGCTGACGGGCTTTTTCCGGGGTCAAAGCTTCGATAGCGCTGCAACACTTATGGCGGCCGTGCGCCAGATAAGCCAGCAATTCGGCTTTGGTATATGGTCGCTCCGGCAATACGCCGCTGGGATCCAACTCTTCCAGGCCGAACGGCGCGGGCGGCATAAAACCTTCCGGCGATTCCGCCAAATAATGGTCAAGCCAAAACAGGGTATGGTAAGCAACATACCAGAATTCCGGTCGCCGCGAGCGATCGCTCCAAACCGCATCGGGACAGGCCAGCATGGCCTTTTCGAGCGCATCGATAGCCGCACCAAACTGCCGCCAGATGATTTCCTTCCAGATCGTGTCCATCTTATTTCCCAAAAGACACTCGCTTTTTCAAAAAAAAGTGGTGTCTGAAATTCAATGCGATAACGCGTACAGCACAATATTAATGCCCATCCGCAAAGCAGCTTCATGCTTCTCAGGCGGGTCGTTATGTACATCTAAGTCTTCCCAACCGTCGCCCAAATCGCACTGATAGGTGTAATAAACAATCAGACGTCCTTCGTGAAAGAGGCCCAGGCCCTGCGCCGGTTTGCCGTCATGCTCATGGATTTTGGGCAAGCCATTGGGAAAGTCAAACTGCTGATGGTAAATCTCATGATTAAACGGCAGTTCGACCAGGTCTTTATCCGGAAAAAGTCGCTTCATTTCCCGCCGAAACGACGGATCCATGCCGTAGTTGTCGTCGGCATGCAAAAAACCGCCGTGCGTCAAATGTAGCCGTAATTTTTCCAATTCGGCGTCAGTAAACCGGATATTGCCGTGTCCGTTCATATAGAGATACGGGTAGGCAAAAAAATCCGGGTCGGTAGCCGCCACGCGGGCCTCTCGGTCGGCGGCAATCATATTGGTGCGTTTGCGCAACTCGCTCAACAGATTGGGCAGCGAAGAAGGGTTGCTGTACCAATCGCCGCCGCCGCCGTACTTAAGCCGGGCAATGGTAAACTTTGTGCGATCAATCGGCTGCGCCGGCTGGCCAGGCAGTACGGGCTGTTGTGAATTGGCTATCATTGCCAATTGCATAACAAAGGCAATGCTTAACAAGGCTAAAAATTTTCGCATCTTAATAGTTTGCTCCTCTATTCTAAATTTCTTTGGGTTTTGAGACTATTCATACCGCAAAGATTCGATTGGGTCTAACTTCGCGGCCCGATACGCCGGATAAAATCCCGAAACAATTCCAACGCCCGCCGAAACGGTCACACCCAGCAAAACGATCCAAACCGGCACCGTATAATCTATAAAAGTTACCGCCATCGAAGCCAACATGCCGATGCCGACGCCGGTTAAAATGCCAATAATTCCGCCGATGACGCTGAGAATAACGGCTTCGACCAGAAATTGCAGCAAAATATCGCTATTGCGTGCGCCGACAGCCTTTCTTATGCCGATTTCGCGCGTTCGTTCCGTTACCGATACCAGCATAATGTTCATAATACCGATACTGCCGACCAGCAGCGACAGCGCCGTAACGCCGATCACCGCCATAAAAGCGCCGCCGGTAATCTTTTCAAAAGTCTTCAGGATTAGATCATTTTTGATGACGTAAAAATTGTCTGGCTCGTCAAAGCGCAGCTTGTGACGCAGACGCATAACCTGCCGCACTTCTTCCATGGCAATGTCCATTTTCTCGAAAGCGACGGGTTCAACAGCCGTAATGATGGAGCGGTGACGGCCAAAATGCTTCTCGAACGTCGTCACCGGAATGTTGATGAAGATATCCGGATTTCGACCCAGCATCTCGCCTTTTTCCTGCAGAACGCCGATAACCTGGAATTTAAGGCCACCCATGGTTACGCGCTTGCCGATCGGCTCTTCATGCGGAAAAAGGTCATCCGCAACATCCGCGCCAAGTACGCAGACCATGCGCCGCCGTTCCACGTCTTCGTGGCTGAGGAAGCGGCCGCGGGCGATGTAATAGCCTTCCACTTCCTGATATTCCGGCACAGTGCCGCAAATGTCGCTACGCCGTTGATTTTCAAAATATGCCACGTTGAAAGCGTAGATATATTCGGTCGGCACGACTTTACCGACATTGGGGCAGAGTTCGGTTACGGCTGCGCAATCTTCCAGGGTGATTCGTGGTCGCGATTTGCGCTCGCGGATGCCGATGCCGATGCGTAAGCCGCCGTCATAGCGCCTTAGCTGAAAAAAATTCAGCCCCAGCGTTTCCACTTGGCTTGCAAAATTTTTGTTGATGCCTTCGGTCAGCGTGGTGATGGCAATGGTTGCCGCCACGCCGATGACAATACCCAGCGTGGTCAGCAAGGCGCGGAGTTTGTTGGCGCTTAGAGCCTGCAACGCCATCATGATGTTTTCGTAAATTTCAGATAGGTTCATAAGCAGACCTGATCTGATTCTAAATTATTCCGGCTAACGGATTCCATGATGCGCTAAAAATTATTCGTACCGTAAGGATTCGATCGGATCTAATTTCGCAGCCCGGTAGGCCGGATAAAATCCCGAAACGATGCCAACGCCCGCCGAAACGGTCACGCCCAACAGAACGACCCAAACCGGTACCGTATAGTCAATAAAAGTTGCCGCGGTCGAGGCCAGCATACCTATACCAATACCGGTCAAAATGCCGATAATCCCGCCGATAACGCTGAGAATGACGGCTTCGACCAAAAATTGCAGCAGAATGTCGCTATTGCGCGCGCCGATAGCCTTGCGTATGCCTATCTCACGCGTCCGTTCCGTCACCGATACCAGCATGATGTTCATAATGCCGATACTACCGACCAGCAACGACAGCGCCGTGACGCCGATCACCGCCATAAAAGCGCCGCCTGTAATTTTTTCAAAAGTCTTCAGGATTTGATCGTTTTTGCCGACATAAAAATCCTCCGACTCGTCAAAACGCAGCTTGTGGCGTTGGCGCATGACCTGGCGTACCTCTTCCAGGGCAATATCCATTTTCTCGAAAGCGATGGGTTCGATGGACGTATTGATGGAGCGATGACGGCCAAAATGTTTTTCAAACGTCGTTACCGGAATATTGATAAAGATGTCCGGATTTTGCCCCAACATTTCGCCTTTTTCCTGCAGAACACCGATGACCTGAAACTTAAGGCCGCCCATGGTCACCCGCTTGCCGATCGGTTCTTCATGCGGGAAGAGATCATCCACTACGTCGGAACCGAGCACGCAGACCATGCGCCGCCGCTCCACATCGTCATGGCTGATAAAGCGCCCGCGGGCGATGTAATAGCCTTCCACTTCCTGATATTCCGGCACGGTGCCGCAGATGTCGCTGCGCCGTTCATATTCAAGATAGGTGACATTGAAAGCAAAGATGTATTCGGTCGGCACGACTTTGCCGACATTCGGGCAGAGTTCGGTCACGGCCGCGCAGTCTTCGAGCGTGATCCGCGGCCGCGGTTTGCGCTCGCGGATGCCGATGGTGAAACCGCCGGGATCATCTCTGAGAAGCTGAAAAAAGTTCAGCCCCATTGTCTCCACCTGATTGGTAAAATTCTTGTTCATGCCCTCGGTCAGCGTGGTGATGGCAATGGTCGCCGCCACACCGATGACGATACCCAGCGTGGTCAACAGGGCGCGCAGTTTGTTGGCGCTCAGTGCCTGCAGCGCCATCATGATATTTTCGTAGATTTCGGATAAGTTCATAAGATAAGTGATCTAAAGTTATAGGTGATCTAAAGTTAGAAGTTATTAGTTATTAGTTAGTTAGGCGTGTTCCTTGTTCCTTTGCAAAGCTGTTCTTGCCGATCGAGGTAGAAATTGCCAATAATTGGCTACATTCGTCACACACGGATTTCAGGTCATTATCCGAAACCCAAGACATTTTCTTGATAACCTCAAGCCAATATTGGGTTTCGCTAGCTTCACTTTCACAGATTTTTATTTTGCTGATGAAATCGGCGCGGCTTCGTGCCCGATTTGCTTCACGGTAATTTGCGCCGATGGATGTGCCGGACTTTGCAAGCTGTTGACGCACTACGTTGGCTTCCGGCAATTTTGGCAATCGAGCCGATAGGCGAATAACACTCACGGCAAACTGCCGCGTCCGTTTCTCTAACTCTTTAGCAAATGCTTTATTATCCATTCAACTTAGTTTATAACTTTAGATCACCTATAATTTTAGATCACTCATAACGCAGCGCTTCAATTGGATCCAATCGCGACGCTTTATACGCAGGCACGACACCAAAAACAACCCCGATCACGCAGGGAATGACCACCCCGACAATATATGTCCAAAGCGGTACCGCCGCCGGCAAGGGCGTCGTCGCCCGGACCACCATGGCAATGATCACGCCAAGACCCAGGCCAATGGCGCCGCCGATCAGACAGAGCATAACGGCTTCGACCAGGAATTGCCACAGAATGTTACTTCGTCGAGCGCCTAATGCCTTGCGAGTGCCAATTTCCCGCGTCCGCTCTTTAACCGAAACGAACATAATGTTCATAATGCCAATACCGCCTACGATCAAGGAAATTGTGGCAACGCCGATCATCACCAAATACGCGACGGCTGTCGTTTTCTGATAAATACCAACCAGACCCTCTTCAGTTGCGATTGTAAAATTGTTTGACTGGTCAAAAGACAGGTGGCGAACCCGTCGAAAATATGAGGTGATCTCGTCTTTAGCCTGTTCCAACCGGCCTTCTTTTGCTTTGATAGATAGTTCGACAGAGCGGCGGAAACCGTAAATCTTTAAAAAAGTCTTGACCGGAATCGCTACAAAAATGTCGCGTGATTGACCGAAAAATGTGCCTTGCTGCTCGGCCACGCCGATCACTTTCATTTTCCAGGCTCCTAGTTTAACCGTCTTACCAACCGGATTTTCATTGGGAAAAAGCTCTTTGTAGATGTCATAACCCAGCACGCAAACGAGCCGGCCATGCATGTTGTCGGCGGGCGACAGGAAGCGGCCCATCTCCATATCCATGCTTTTCATATATTGTTGATAAGCGTCGGTGCCCCAAACCATCATCGGCGAAGAGGTCAATTCTTCATGCTTGGCGCGTTTAAATGTTCGTGCGGTGGGTGATATATAACTCACTGACGGGCAGGCATCCAGCAAGCCTTTATAGTCCTCCAGTGTGATGTCCGGCCGTTTTTGCATCTCCAGGAATTGTTCACGGCTGGTAATAATCGGATCGTCTTTTTGGAGAACAAAAACATCGCTGCCCATGTCCAACAACTCGTTGATAAACAACTGGTTCATACCATTAATGATAGAGACAATCGCGATAACAGCCATGACGCCGATGATAATACCCAACGTCGTCAAAATTGAACGCAGCTTGTTGGCAAAGATAGCCGAAAAAGCCATCTGCACATCTTCAAAAATTTGGAGAATACGCATATTTACCGCTTTCATTCGTTAGTTTTGCGTCGTTAAGCCGCTTTGTTGCGTAAATTTTCCAACTCGGCTTTAACTTGAGCCAATTCAGCCTCAGTCTGAATCAGCTTTGCTTCGGCTTGAATTCTTGCGCTTTCAGCTTGAATTCTTGCACCTTCGGAGATTTCCGCCTGCGCCACTTTACGAAACATTTCGCCGATCTTGCTCTCAACTTCTTCCTCAAAATCCGTCCGGCTGCGAATTTCCGGCGTCAAAACCGCCCGACCCAGACGGTTGACGATCCGCTCTAACAGCGCGTCGTCCGACCAGTTCTCTTCCATATCCAATACTTTGCGGTCATCGGTTTGATGACGCTGATCAAAAACGGTCAGAACCCTTTCCAATCGACTGCGCCACTTCAGCGGCAAGCGTGGAATCTGAATTACATAACAGTCGTGCGTCAGCTTTTCGATAAAATCGTTTTTGACATCCAGGACTTGCTGGGTTTGCAAATCCAAGTACGCCCGGGTTACTTTCAGCAAGGCCGTTCCAACTTTTTCCAGCGAAAAACCCAGAAAGTAGATGGTGATGATCGGCAGCGCCATTTTGACATCGCCGCTATCCGTATGGACGTCCTCGGTCCGAGCGTAATTTTCGCCCAGATATTTGCGAAATCGCATGATGTCAAACAGATGATTGCTCTTCTGCAATTCGATCAAGATTTGCTTGTGATCGCCGTCCGCCGTCCGAATCGTGGCCTTGAAGTCCATCCGAAAAACATGCACTTTCAACAAATCCGCCAGGTGACTCTGCTCCTGCGGTTTGAGTTCCAGCGTGACGATCTCCTCGCCGATAATAAGCCCCAGCAACTTCCGGGCGATCTCGGCATCTTCCATCAAATACTTGAAGTTGGTGTCATAAATCGGATTAGCAATCAGCATAAGGCGATCTCAGGATTGGGAGGCGGCTAATTTTTGGCGTAATTCTTCTACTTCGGCTTTAGCGCTAGCCAATTCGGCTTCCGTTCGAATTCGGGCGCTTTCGGCTTGCGTCAATTCGGCTTCCGTTCGAATTCGGGCGCTTTCGGCATGCGCCAATTCGGTTTCCGTTCGAATTCTGGCGCTTTCGGCTTGCGCCAATTCAGCCTGAGTTTGCGTTAGCATCGTTTCTGCGTAAGCCGCCCGACGATAAATGTCGCCGATCTTGCCATCGATTTCTTCCTCAAAACCGGCCTGCCGGCGAACTTCCGGCGTTAGCGCCGCCCGCCCCAGACGGTTGACAATCTGCTCCAACAGCGGATCATCCGACCAGCTCTCTTCCACATCCAACACTTTGCGGTCGTCGGTTTGATGACGCTGATCAAAAACGGTCAAAATCCTTTCCAATCGACTGCGCCACTTCAGCGGCAGGCGCGGAATCTGAATTACGTAGCAATCGTGGGTCAGCTTTTCGATAAAATCGTTCTTGACCTCCAGAACTTGCTGCGTTTGTAAATCCAGATACGTTCGATTGACTTTGAGCAGGGCCGTACCGACCCGATCCAGCGAAAAACCCAGAAAGTAGATGGTGATGATCGGCAGCGCCAGGTTGACGACTTCGCCGTTAGCCAGGCGAACTTGCTCGGCGCGGGCGTAATTTTCGCCTAAATACTTGCGAAAACGCATGATGTCAAACAGATGATTGCTCTTCTGCAATTCGATCAAAATCTGCTTGTGATCGCCGTCCGCCGTCCGAATCGTGGCCTTAAAGTCCATCCGAAAAACGTGCACTTGTAACAACTCCGCCAGATGACTCTGTTCCTGCGGCTTAAGGTCCAGGGCCACGATCTCCTCGTCGATAATCAGCCCCAACAGCTTCCGGGCGATCTCGGAATCTTCCATCAAATATTTGAAGTTGGTGTCATAGATTGGATTGGCGATCAGCATGTAACTTCTATTCTTTCGAGTTATTGACCGGGGTTGAAGATTCGGTATACCTAAAAAGTCAAATCTTTGCCTTTTGAGCAAAAAAAATCTAACCGCAGAGTTCCGCCGAGTTTTTCACAGAGTTCCGCCAAGTTTTACTCTGCGAAACTTCGCGCTACACTTTGCAAAACTCTGCGGTTAGGCTTTTGGTTCCGGCTTGTCCGGGTTAGGCATCAAGAAGCGCGATCCGTCTTCCGATCAAACTCGATTAAGCCGTCTTTAATACCGACGATGCGATGCGCATGGGCGGCGACATGCTCGTCATGGGTGACGACCACCAGCGTTTGACCCTGACGATGCAGTTCGTCAAACATGGCCAGAATTTCCGTGCCGGTTTCGCTGTCTAAATTTCCGGTCGGCTCATCCGCCAAAAGCAGGGCCGGTTTGGTCACCAGAGCGCGAGCAATCGCCACGCGCTGACGTTGTCCGCCGGAGAGTTCATTGGGCTTATGATGGGCGCGATCGGCTAATCGAACCTGCTCCAGGGTGGCCATGGCGCGCTGCCGCCGCTCTTTGCTGCGCACCCCGCTGTAGATCAGCGGCAACTCGACATTATGCAAAGCCGATGCGCGTGGTAACAGATTAAACGTCTGAAAAATAAATCCGATTTCACGATTGCGAATATGCGCCAGTTGATTATCATTTAGCGTGCTGATTTCCTCGCCGACCAGACGATAGGAGCCGCCGCTGGGCGTGTCCAAACAGCCCAGGATATTCATCAGGGTTGACTTCCCGGAACCGGACGGGCCTACAATTGCTACATATTCGTTGCGTTGAATTTTGACATCCACGCCGCGCAGGGCATGCACCGCGATTTCACCCATGATATAGGTTCTTTTTACCCCGGCCACATCAATAACCAAATCGTTTACTGCCATATAGAATTACTCCTTTATTTCCGGGTAAGCCCTAAAGCATTGCCACGGATGCTTTTAAAATCATGATCTCTGCTTGATGTCCTTAGGGCTTGTTTACTATACTCATCGAAGTATCACTAATCCTCATTGTCCTTCGGCCCTTTACCGTCATCCAGCTTGACCTTTTCGTCTTGTCTCAAATCCAGCAGCGTCTTATACGGCCCGGTAATCACTTCCTGGCCTTCATTCAAGCCGGAGACAATTTCAATATCCGTTTCGCTGCTGATGCCGGTTTTAATTTGCACAAAACGTGCTTTTGCCAGCTCTTTACCGCTTGGGTCCGCCATTTTATCCAGCAAAAACGTACCGGTCATCGCTTCCTCGGTTTTATCTATTTCTTTTGGTTCATCGGCTTCAGCCTTGCCGTCATCATCATCTGCCTTTTCTTTCAGTTCTGACGGGCGGCGCATCACAACGGCCTGAATCGGGATGCTCAGGACGTTTTCTTTGGTATTGGCGATAATCGAAATCGTGGCCGACATCCCGGGCCGCAATTTGCCGTGATTATCGCTGACATCAACTTTAACCAGAAAGTTGGTAACTTCCTGATCCGTACCCTGGGCTTGAATTCTGGCCGTGTTGGCAATTTCGCGCACAGTGCCTGTTAGCACGGTATCCGGCAAGGCATCCACTTCAATTTCGACCAACTGACCGGTCACAAGATGAATCACATCCGTTTCGTCTACTTCGGCTTCGGCTTCCATACGGGTCAAGTCTGCCACGGCCAGCAAGATGGTGCCGGGATTGTTCATCGTGCCGGTCACCGCGACTTCGCCTTCTTCCACGTTTAGCTGTGAGACCGTGCCGGCCATCGGCGCAATGATGCGTGTCTTGCGCAAATTTGACCGCGCTTCATCCAGGCTGGCTTTGGCCTGGGTTACTTGCTCTTTGGCCGAACGAACCTGGGCCTGATTGACTTCAACTTGTGTTTTGGTGATGTCTACTTCCTGCTGTGAGACCAGATTTTGTTTGAATAAATCCGACTTGCGGTTCATGTCCAACTCCGCCTGGCGCAAGTTGGCCTCCGCTAATTGTTGATTGGCCGAAGCGGATTGCACCAACGCCTCGGTTCGGTCTACTACCGATTGATAGATGGATGGATCGATCTGCAATAGAAATTGGCCTTTCTCGACCCAATCGCCCTCTTCCACGGCCAAATCGACAATCTGCCCCATCACGTCGGCGCTGATGTTGACAATCGTCACCGGCTGAATGCGAGCCGGAGCCGTTACTTTTTCCACCAGCTTTTGCTTCTTAGCCGCTGCGGCTTTGACGACCGTCGCCTTATCTTTTGACATTTTTACTTTTGCGACGACTCCGCCGCCAATAACGAGCGCAATCACAACGCCAATAATAATTTTTGTTCGGGTAGACATTTTTACATTCCTTTAGCGAAAAGAGTAGAAAATCGTCCGCACTCATGCTGTGGTTTGATGCAGAGCTCCAGGCTTGACTTCAAACTCAAGCTGAGAACGATAGAAACAAACATCAAATTCCATTAAAAAATTCATCTGTCCAAGTATCAGTGGCGCATTATCACTTTGGCTCGAATAATATTTCTGCCACGCCAAACATATTGTAAGGGGTCGACATACTATAAGTTTTACCAAATTCAAGGGGGAAAATATCCTTGCTATTTTCATGCTCTTCGGCCAGCATCCGGATGAGCCGCAGTTTGTCGAAGACCGATAACATGCGAACGACCGGGATTATTTCAATGAGCGGCATTGAATTCCCAATGCTATTTGCTTGCGCGATCAAAGTCATCTTGCACCTCAAAGGTCGTTTGTTGAATTGCTTATGATGTCGCCACGCCGGCCCGCGCCATTTGTCGCACCACAAGGTGATGAAAAGGCCGGATGATGTTGAAATAGACCGGCCCCGCCCAATTCTTGTAATGAACAATCGTCACGACGTAAAACCGGTTGCGCCGGTCGTCCAGCGGCTCAACGACAATCCCCAATGCCGCGCTCAAATGCTTGTCGACGGCTTCAGCGATCCAATAGCGACCGTCGACAGCGCTATGCAGGATAAAGAAGTCGGCTTTTTGACCGGCGCGCATCGGCACATCTTCCGGGCGAAGCTTAGCGGGTTCGGGCAGCCCTTCCTGTTTCATTCCCAGCAAGCGGACAAAAACACCGCGCACCCGATACAGAAATTTGAGCCAGCCCGGATAATAAGCCAGCATTGCCGCGATAAATTCCCGCAAGGTTACCGCGCCTTCAACCGTTTTCACGTCGACATGGTTGGCGTCGCGGAGCAGCGGTTGTAAGGCTTCAAACTGTCGGATGTAAACTGTGTCGGTTTTCAATCCGAACATCACTTTCCGGTTGCATAATCCAGATTCGCCCGGGCCAACTCGTAATCATAGATGGCCTCCACCTGCGCCTGCCGAGCCGTGGTATAATTCAATTGTGCAGAAGTTAAGTCCACAATCGTGGCCACGCCAAGCCGGTAACGTTCTTCACCCAAACGCAAGTCTTCCTGAGCGGCGGCCAATGCTTCCTCGGCCTGTTTAATGCGTTCGGCGGCTGTTTGCAGATTCAACGCCGCCCGCTTGACCTCTAAGGCAATATCTTGCTGTCTCTGCTCTACTTCTTTGCGGGCGGCGTTTGCAGACAGCTTAGCCTGCTGAAGACTGGTTTCGCGGACAAAACCATCAAAAATAGTAAACGTCATGTCCAGCCCAACCGACCAACTGGAAACACCACCGAACATGTTCGGCCAATTATCGCTGATTTCGGAATTATGTGACCAGGTATACCGCCCGGAAAGACCTAAGGCCGGTTTATAACGACTGCGCGCTTTTTTAATATCGGCGTGCGCACTGGACAACAAGGCTTGACTGGCCTGTAAATCCAGCCGATTTGTCAAAGCCGTCTTTCGACTTTGCTCAAAGCTGAGTTCTTCGGGCTGGGGTGAGGCTTGCTCGGTCTGATCAATGATCTGAAAAGTGGCGTTCAGATCAATACCTAACGTGCGGGCCAGATCGGCATTCGCCAAATTTACCTCGTTTTGAGCGTTCAATAAGTTGAGCTTCTTTTGGGCCAGCACAGCTTTAGCGCGCAAAACATCCGACTTGGCGGCGGAGCCGACTTCGTTCAGTGCCTCGGCCAGATCCAATTGCTTTTGGCTAAGACCTAAGTCCTCTTCACGAACTTTCAGCAACTTTTGACTTTTGAGCAAATCAAAATATTTCTCCTGCACTTGCACAACAATGTCTCTTTTCAAATGCTTCAGATTTAGTTCTGCGGCCTGGGCATCTTCCCGGCTGGCTTTGATATTGTTGCGGTCATAGCCGCCGCGGTAGATATTCTGACTTACGGAAAGAGATAATGACGATGAATTCTGATCAAAATTCGACTTTTGGGCGCCAAAAAATTGCTCGCCGCCATTGCGATCCCAACCAGCGGAAAGAGATGCGGTCGGCAGATAGCCGGCTTTGGCCTGATCAATGGCTTTTTGCTGTATCTGCACATTGTACTCTGTTTTAGCCAATTGCACATTATTCTCGATAGCAATGCTAATGCAATCCTTCAATGCCAGTGGTTTGGAAAGATCGGCAGCGAATCCCATTTGAGCCGAAAAAAATAACAAACAACCAAGCAAACCGGTTTTGGTGCGCTTCACGTTATAAACTCCTTAGCAAAGTTGATTATAGAGGGGATAGCGAAAACGAATTGATCATACGAGAAAGATAGTTATAAAGTTGCGTATTTAAAACATAAATTTTAGACTTTAAAAAACATTTAAGCTAATTTTGTTGTTGATTCAACAGCCTCTTTTATGATAGATTGTTTCGTTACTGACTATTTCATCGGAGTTCCGGAATGAAAACTGTTTTCAAAAGTCTTTTATATATTATTCTGTTTTCAATTAAGCTGCCGCTTATTTTATCGGCTCAGCCAATTGATCTGCATTTTGCAAAGCTCCGCCCAAATGATGGCGCTTTTCAAAAAAAGACCACCGTCATTTGGCAGGATCAGCCTGGCTTTATTTGGCTCGGCACAGTTGATGGTCTTTTCCGTTATGATGGTTATCAACTTTTAACTTATATAGATAGTAAAAGTTCCGGGCACATGCCGGTAGAAATTCACCAAATCGGAGCCGGCGATCCTGACGGCTTCTGGATCGCCACTTCTGAAGGACTGTGGCGCTATACCTATACATCCGGCAAAATCAGCGTCCATCCCAACCAGAGCTTTCCAACCGCGAACTCGTCCGACGGCGCCACAGAGTTGTCCGGGTTCAGCAGTCAACTCGATTCTGTGACCTCAGTACTACATCCGTCTGCTGACAAATTTATCTGGGTTGGCACGAACAACGGACTTTATCTGGTTGATTCCGTTACCCACGCGAAAACACTGCTAAAGTACGATCCGGAAAATCCCCATTGCCTCAGCCATAACCATATTAATGCAATCTTCGAAGATCGTCAGGGTTTGATTTGGATCGCTACGGATGGTGGCGTAAATATCCACGATCCTTCAACACGTGCGTTCACAAATTATCCCCATATTCCAAATAATCCCGGCACGCTCAGTGACGCAAAAGTTTTTTCGATTCTGGAAGAAGACCCGCAGACCGTATGGATCGGCACACCCGGTGGATTAGACCGCCTGCATCTCCAAACCGGCAACATCCGGCATTTTAAAAGCGATCCGCGTAATCAACGCAGCTTGAGCCATAACAATGTCAAGGCCATTTATCGCACCCGCTCCGGTGTTCTGTGGATTGGCACACTTGGCGGTTTAAATCGGTTTGATGCTCAAAGCGAAAGCTTTACCCGCTACGAGTACGATCCCAATAATTTGCATAGTTTAAGTGATTACTTTCCCATCTCAATCTTTGAAGATCGTCAGGGCATTTTATGGATTGGAACCTATGATGGCGGTTTAAATCGTTTTGACCCAATTCACGAAACCTTTACAAGTTACAAGCAAACCGGCAGTGACTCAACCGGACTTTGCCAAAATACCGTGCGGGCGATACTTGAGGATAAAGCCGGTTATTTATGGATCGGCACCGCCCGAGGTTTGAGCCGTTTTGACCGGCAAAAAAACCGCTTTAAAGCCTACACGCTTAAAACAAGCGCCGCATCCGGAATGAGCGACGATAACATCTGGACAATCTGCGAAGATCATCGTGGCCGTCTCTGGCTGGGCACAAATGGCGGCCTGAATCAGTTTGATCCGCAAACCGGCATTTTTAAAGCCTATCGTGAAACGGACGGCTTGCCAAATGAAAAGGTCTATGGCATTTTGGAAGATGCCGACAGTCATTTATTGTGGCTAAGCACGGGCAACGGTCTGAGCCGATTTAATCCCGATACCGGTGAATTTTCAAATTACAGCGAATTAGACGGCTTGCCGGATTGTAAATTAAATCAAGGCGCATTTCATCACGGACAATCCGGACGGTTTTATGTCGGTAGTGGTCGCGGATTAACCGTTTTTGAACCGAAAAACTTACAACCAAATTCCTATCTGCCGCCGGTTATTCTATCCGGCTTATTGATTAACAATCATGCCGTCGATAACAGCGTCCTTTTGTCGAAGGCGGGTGGTTCATTAAAATTAAGCTATACTGCCCAAGCATTTACGGTTGGCTTTACCAGTCTTAATTATCGCCAGCCGGCTCTTAACCGCTATGCGTACATGCTTGAAGGATGTGATTCCAACTGGACTTACGTCAACGCCAGAAATCGCGCGGCAAGCTATAGCGGCCTGCCCTATGGATCCTACGTATTTAAAGTCAAAGCAAGTAATGACGATGGCCTATGGAATGAAACCGGCGCCGCTCTGAAAATAAAAATTATGCCACCGGTGTGGCAAACCGGTTGGGCATATCTGACCTACGGCGTTTTGATATTCGTGGTCATCTTCGGCCTGGTTGTTATACAAGTGCAAAGCGAGCGTGTCCGCGACAAAAACAGTGAGCTGGAACACAAACGCGCCGTTATTGATAAAATGCAGCATATTGATCATCTTAAAGATGAGTTCTTAGCCAATACTTCCCATGAATTGCGGACACCGCTTAATGGCATCATCGGCATTACCGAGTCCTTGCTGGATGGGGCTACCGGCGAACTGGCGGCGACCACCCGCGCCAATCTGCAAATGGTCATTTCCAGCGCCAAGCGTCTGGCCAGTCTGGTAAATGACATTTTGGACTTTTCCCAGCTAAAAAATCAGGAGTTGGCGCTCCAGCGCAAACCCGTCAATCTGAGTGCGCTGACGGATATGATCATCAGCCTGCTACGCCCGCTTGCCGCGAAAAAGCCGCTGACCATGGTCAATGCCATATCCCCGGAGTCCCCCTTAGCCGACGGCGATGAAAATCGCTTGCAGCAAATCATGCTCAACCTAATCGGCAACGCTATTAAATTTACCGGCAGCGGTTCTATTCAGATTTCTGCGCAACCGGTTGGAAATATGCTGGAAATAAAGGTTTCCGATACCGGTATCGGCATCACGGCAGACAAGTTGGAAGACATTTTCAAATCATTTGAACAAGCCGACGCTTCCGTCACTCGAGAGTACGGCGGCACCGGTCTGGGACTTACAATTACGCGGCAATTGGTGGAGCTGCACGGCGGTACGATCTATGCCCGATCCGAAGTCGAAAAAGGATCGGATTTTATTTTTACGCTGCCGATCAGCCATGCCAAAGCGCCGGATAACAAAAGGGTGCCGGCCCCGGTCGAAGCAGAATTTGACGACGCCCCTGCCGGCACGCTTGATGAAGCCGCCGCTGTATCGGCGGCCACAAGTATGGGTGATGAAAGGGTTCGCCTGTTAATTGTAGATGATGAGCCGGTTAATATTCAGGTGCTGACAAATCAGCTACAGTTGCAAAAATATATCGTTGATCAGGCGTTTAATGGCCCGGACGCGCTCGACTTTATTAATCGAAATCGTTATGAAATGGTGCTTTTGGATGTAATGATGCCGCGCATGTCCGGCTACGAAGTCTGCCAGCGGATTCGTGAAAAATATCCCATAAGCGAACTGCCTGTTATTATCCTGACCGCCAAAAATCAAGTGGTTGATTTGGTAGAAGGATTTAATGTCGGCGCCAATGATTTTATGACCAAGCCGTTCTCCAAAGTAGAGCTGCTAACCCGGGTTAAGACGCATCTGGAATTGCTGCACGCCAATCGCAAATTAGAAGAATACAACCGGACGCTTGAAGAGCGGGTTGCCGCCCGAACGGTCGAGTTGGAAACTGCCATGAGAAATTTGCAGGAAACACAGAACCAGCTCATTCAATCGGAAAAAATGGCCGCCCTGGGTCAATTGATTGCCGGCATTGCGCATGAGATCAACACCCCGTTAGGAGCAATCCGCGCCTCGATTGGCAACATTACCCATGCCCTGAACGCGTCCATCAACCAATTGCCGGAACTAATTCAAAAGCTATCTGCAGCAGAGCTGGCCCTGTTTTATCAACTGCTGGAACAAGTCAGGCAACCCCATGGCGTTATCAGCTTTAAAGAAGAGCGCCAGCATAAGCAAATTTTGACCGAAGCGCTGACCGGACAAGGCGTTGAAGATGCGCGCGCTGCGGCTTCGATACTGGTCGAAATAGGTTTGCCCAGGCCACCCGCGAATTTAATGCCGCTGCTGCAGTCTGTCCAACGCGAACTGATTCTGGAAACCGCTTACAATCTATCCAATCTGTATCGCAACAGCAGCAATATTGAGGTCGCCATCGAACGCGCCGCTAAAGTTGTGTTTGCGCTCAAGACATACGGGCGCTATGATACGGCTGGTGTCAAATCCATCGCCGGCATTCCGGAAACTGTAGATATAGTCCTAACACTTTATCAACATCAGCTCCGGCAGGGCATCGAACTGGCAAAGCAATATCAGCCTGTGCCAAAAATCCTTTGCTATCCCGACGATCTAAACCAGGTCTGGACCAACATTATTCATAATGCCATCCAGGCCATGCAAAATAAAGGCCGGCTGGAAATAAATATCTCGCAGCAAAACGGTTTTGTGGCCGTTCAGTTTATTGACTCCGGCATGGGTATGACACCCGAAGTGCAGGCCAAAATATTTGAACCGTTTTTTACTACAAAACCTATTGGCGAGGGCAGCGGGCTTGGCTTACACATTGTGCGCAAGATTATCAATAAGCATGAAGGTAAGATTGAAGTGGAAAGCGTTCCCGGACGAACATCCTTTCGTATTCTGCTGCCAATTCAACTTTAACGCTTGAATCCCTTGGAACGGAGTATTTGTGAAGGAATTATTATGACTTTTAAGTATCGTCCCGGTATTTGGCTGGCGTTGCTGCTTCTGGTGTGCGGCTGTAACAGTAAGCTGCCGCCAAATAAGCTCAAAGTCGGGGAGCAGGCTATTACCATTGAAGTGGCGGATAACTCGGAAACACGGCGGCAGGGTTTGTCGGACCGCGTATTTCTGGAGGAAAACCACGGGATGCTGTTTGTTTTTCCGCAAGCCGGCCCGCAATCTTTTTGGATGTACCACTGTCATATTGATATTGACTTGGCCTACATTGATCCAAATGGGGTCATTTTAGAAATTATTCAGATGAAAAAGGAACCGTTTGATACGCCACCCAATCTGCTTAAAACGTATCCTTCGACCGCGCAAAATGTTCAATACGTGCTGGAGATGAATGGCGGCTGGTATAAGCGACATAACATTTCGCCGGGGATTTCACTGGATTTGGCCGGACATACGGCATCGTATTAAAAAGCTGGAAAATCTTTTGCTTCAAATTGAAATCCGATGAATTGAAGTAGGTACAAAAAAACCTCACAAGTACTTATTGTGAGGTTTTTTTGTTTTTTGATCCCAAATGCGAAGGAGCGCTTTACCAGCACAAAATCCGCACGTTTTCCGTAATAAAGCGGGCTGCGTCAAAGACCTCCTCGTAGTTTTCGCCACGACAATAAATGAAGCTTTCGCCCATATAGCTGTCAGTTTTGGGGACACCAATCGGCGCGATCTGATGACCGACAATCAGATGGCCGACTTCACGCTGTACGAGGTCCAGACCATGAATTTCCCGTATCTGACCGCCGGGGCCCTGAGCGCGTAACCGGGCGCAAGCGACGTGATATTTCCGCTCCGGTTTCAGGTCATATTGACCCAGCACCATCAGTTTGGCCCAGGCCTCATACAGGCTGATGTCGTGGGCGTAGTTGTGCAGACCGGGAATTGGGTCGCCTGGCGGTCTGGCCGCAATCTCGCCCACGTAGATTTTGCCGTCGGATTTGCGGCGGAACCACTCCATGTGGGTCATCGCCGTACCCAATCCCAGCGCTTTGATGGCGGCTTGACCCGTCTTGCGGACATCTTCATAATCCGGGTGGTCAATAAAATCTTTATTCAAGCTAAAAATGATCTGCACCCAAGGATTGAGCATAGCGTCCATGGGGCCGGGGAAATAAGTGGTCATGGAATAAAAAACAATTTTGCCGTTCAGCGTCAGCGTATCGAAAGAGCCTTCGTCACCTTCAATGAACTCTTCCATGATGGCCGGCTTTTCCGGCGAAAGTTTCATTTTTTCCAGATAGGGTTGCAGTTGTTCGGGTCGATGAACGACAAAAGTATTCACTGCGCCGGCGCCGCCCAAAGGTTTGACAACAACCGGAAAACCATATTTTTTAGTAAATTTTTGGGCGTCTTCAATCGTATCAATGCGCTTATAATTGGAACACAGCACTTTATTTTTCCGCAACACATCCTTCATGTAGGCTTTATCACGGAAGCGCCGGACAATTTCCGGCAGCAAACCGGGAATGTTGTACTTGGCCCGAAATTCCGATAGCATCTGCTGCGGTTCTTCGAAAATATTCAGCAGCGCGTCAATTTGCGTATGCTTTTTGACAATTGCGCCGAGCGCCTCATCCATCTGCTGCATGTCTTTGTAGTTATCCACATGATGGTATTCATCGAAGAGGTTGCCAAGACGGCGAACATTCTCATCGGTTTCCTGACCTAAACCGATCAGATAAATTTCTTCCGGCAATTCCCGAACTGGATAGACAAAGCGCAAAGTATTTGCGCCACAGTATGGCGCAAAAAAGATAATTTTTTTCATGGTATCCCCTCGTTATCAAAATCCACAACATGCTTCAACATTTAGACGAAACGACGCTTATGTTAATATCCACTTTAATTTTGTCTAAAAGAATAGAGCAACCGGTTAAATTTTGCAAGTTTATTTTGACAATTGGTTATCATTTAATTAATATAGATGCACTTTTTTAGACTTGTAAAAGATTTTGATCTTAACTTGGGGCGTGTTTGATGTCAAAAAACTTTGTGATTGTTTTTTTGGGATCGCTCGTATGCTTTGCGGCGCTTAATCTTGTCTCGCTCCATTATGGAACCGATGGCGGTATAACAACCGTACTTGGTAAACCCGTTGGCAAGGCGCTGATTACTTACGGATTTCCATTAATGATTGGGAAGATCGGCGGCAGGCTGGAATATAACGAGTTTCATAACGCGGCGTTGATTGTCAACTTGGCGATTGCTATTAGTTTTAGCCTGATGCTCGCTTTGGTGACGGATTATCTGGAGCGGCGGCGTCAAAAAGCAACTCCGGACAAAGATTCTAAGGCGGCGACCGGCTCGGACGCTACGCCCGCTGATTCGTCGAAATAGAACATATTGGAAATTTTAACAGGACTTGTAAATGACGACCAAAACGCACATTGGCCACATTGAACTGATCTGTGGCAGCATGTTTAGCGGCAAAACCGAAGAGCTTATCCGGCGGTTGCGCCGGGCGACGATTGCCCGGCAAAGCATTCAGGTTTTTAAACCACGCATGGATAATCGGTATCATGCCAAAAAAGTCACCTCGCATAGCGGCGTGCAAATTGACGCCAAGCCGGTGGCCAGCTCGCACGAGATTCTGATCTGCCTTACGCCGGATACAACCGTCGTCGGCATTGACGAAATTCAATTTTTTGATATGGATATTGTCAGGACCTGTGAGCAAATGGCCAATGATGGCAAGCGGGTGATCTGCGCCGGTTTGGATATGGATTTTCGTGGTGAGCCTTTTGGCCCGGTGCCGCTCATGATGGCTTGTGCCGAAAAGGTGGACAAATTAGACGCCATCTGCACGGTTTGCGGCGAACCTGCCCATCGCACCCAACGATTGATTGACGGTCAGCCGGCTTCTTACAATGATCCGATCGTGCTGGTTGGGGCAGAAGAAGTCTACCAGGCCCGCTGCCGCAACTGTCATGTGATACGGAAATAAATCACTTGCAAATAATGAATTATAAATTGTGCGCTTCGACTTATTTGCATGTCGGTTTATATCTGGCTTTGTTATTACTGTCTGCCTGCGTCGGGAAAACGCCTGCTCTGATGGCAATCAACGATGCCGGTGAAAGATTGGCCTTGTTGAGCGCAATTCGTGCCGAACAAGCCAAGCTGATTAGTTTGAAAGCTTCCGGCGTTTTTCAAGTGACCTACGAAGGCGTTTTTAACAGTCTGACATACGGCGCGGTTTTTCAGTCGCCGAATCAATGCCGCTTTGACACTTACATTTTGTTTGGCAAGCTGGCCGCCAGTATGGTCATCCGAAACGACTCTTTGTTTACCTACAGCCCTTTTACCAATCAAGCTTTATTTATTCCGTTGGCCGATACAACAGCTTTGCAACAGATTCCGCTGCCGCTGGCCGCCTCGGAACTGCTGGCTATGTTTACGGGCAACATCGCCTTGCCCGATTCTGACGCTGTCGAAATGGCTTACGTCGGCAAAAACATCCGGCTGTCCTGGCAGCGCGATCCGTTGCGCTACGAAGCCCTCTATGACGCTAAAAAGTTAGCCCTAAAAAAGTTGACCATAATACGACAGGAAAAAGCGGCCATGCTGGCGGAATTCAGCGAGTATAAAAAATTTGGCGGCATTTATCGTCCGCAGCAAGTCACGATTTTAAAGCCGGCGACCGGCGATCGGATTTCACTGACCTTCAGCAAGCAGCAAATTAATGTGCCCATCCCGGCCTCCAGTCTGAAATTAAACATTCCCGAAAATGCCGAGATACTTATTTTTTGATTGACATTTTCCCAAAAATGCTTGATAAATAGGCGCATCGTTGCTGCTGTCCCGACATGATAAATTATGATTGTAGTCCCGAATTTTCCCTGGTAAAATGCAGACGGTAAGCAAATGACAAATCAAGAGATATTGGACATCAAGTTTGAAAGCATTGATTTTGACGGGAAAAAAGTTTCTATCCGGTTTTTTTTGAAAGAATTGCTAAAACAAGTCTGGTTGGATGATGAAGGCTTTAACGGCAAACGGCCGTTTGGTTTTAGCGACTGGAAAGATCGTATTTATCAAGTGCTGGCGGCGCATGACTTAGTAAAAGCCGATTACAACAAAAAAGACGCGTACTATGACAAAATTGACACGAAGGCGGCCGACAAAATAATTTTGAAATTGATAAAGTCATTTTGAGGACACAAGAGTTGTTGAAACAAACCATTTTGCATTCAACTTTCTATTTCATTCACTTTGGTTCACATTTTAGGAGGATGGTTATGAAGAAGAGGCTTGTTGTTATTTTGTCGTTGTTGGTGTTTGCAACAAAGGGTTGGGGTTGGGAAATTCAGCGTCAATGCACATTTCCAACCAATTTCTATGATATGTCTGTGGTTGGCGATGATGCCTGGGCAGTGGGTGAAAACGGAGCGGTGGTTCATTCCGAAGATGGCGGGATGCATTACGATTTTGTGTCGAATCCGGCACTCAATACCACGACGAATACTTATATCGACTTATGGAGTGTCAGCTTTTATGATCAAATGCACGGTCTGGCCGGCGGCGACGAGGGTTTCCTGATCCGCACGACCGACGGCGGGCAGACCTGGCAGGACTTGACTTCCGCCGTTGTCCCTTACTTTAAAAACACAGCCGGCGATACGCTCAGAATGCGCGGTATCGTCTATTTATCAACCGGTCAGGTCTGGATTTGCTCGTCCAACGGCAAAGTGGCCTACAGCGCGGATCATGGCGCAACCTGGAGCGCGCAGAACTCCGGTGTGACGACCACAATCAATGATATCTGCATGAATGGAGCGGGCACGGGCTACATGGCTTGCTCCAGAAACAGCACGGCGACACAACTGCTTAAGACGACGGATTTCGGCACAACCTGGACGCTGCTTCCCGGTCTCACCGCCAATACAAGCTTATATACGGTGCGTCAGTTCAATGAACAAGTTGCCTGGCAGACCAATTTTTCAGCGCCTTTGGCGTCGGATAATAAACTCAGCGGCGATGCTTTCTATGACCCGGGCCACTTTGTTACGCTGACGCCAGCCGACTTTAACAAACACGGCCGACTTTTTTTGACCAAACCGTTTTTGATGGATCAATTTACAGTGGATTTTGACTTTCTGATCGACAATGGCAGTGGCGCCGACGGTTTGACCTTTGCTTTTGTACGTGACGCCAATTACCCCCAAACACTGGGTGAAGATCTTAATTTTTCCGGCGCAGAAGGCTATGCCGTTGAATTTGACACACATCCTAACACACATGATCCATCCGAAGAACATATTGCTTTGATCCAGAATTCTGCGAGCAACCACTTAAGTTCCTGGGTGGCCACCGACGGCGAACTGGAAAATAGCGGCTGGCATCATGCGACGATTCAATTCCAAAACGGTCATGTGCAAGTCTTTCTTGGCGGCGTTAAGCGGCTGGACTATCAAATTGCCGATTATAAATCGTTTAGCGGCTATTTTGGTTTTACGGCGGCGACGGGCGGTTCAACGAACAATCATTGTATTGACAACATCAATCTGCGCGTCGGCAATAACGGGCTGGTGTTCACCGGCGAAAAAGGTTATGTCGGCTTTTCGCCCGATAACGGCGCAACCCTGACCAATCATCCCGGCGTGGGCGGGGCGGAAGCCATGTTCGGCGGCGTGACCATGAGCGGCGCGACCGGCTATGCGTTCGGCAACTACGGCATCGTGGTCAAAACGGAGGATAATTGGCAAACCGCACGGCAGGTCGCCAATAATTTTCCGGATTGGTTTGAAGATTCCGGGCGCAATTCCAGCGGCCATTTGGTGACCTGCGCCTGGCGCGGCAATTTGGCCCATTCCCAAAACGGCGCAAATTGGACGGATACGACCGTTCCTGCGCCGGATTTCTTCGGCGGCAGCATGGTCAGCGAGGAGATGTGGTATCTGGCCGGGCAATTAGGCGCGTTATACAAAACAACGGACGGCGGCGCACATTTTGAACTACTGTCGATCCCGGAGTTTAAGCGAAATTTCCGCGCCGTTCACTTTTTTGACGCCCATACCGGATTAGTGACGGGCGAAGCTCAGGGCCGCATTTTTCGCACAACCGATGGCGGCCATTCCTGGGCGACGCTTCAAGTGCCGGGCGCAACCGGCGCCAACGATCATCTCTATGATTTTAGCTTTCCCAGCGCGCACGTTGGCTATGTAGCCGGCAAAGCCGGCAAAAGCGCCAAGACCACCGACGGTGGCCTGACCTGGACAGCGATGAGCGGTTTAAATAGCGAAATCCGGACCATCGGTTTCGTCAACGAATCTGTTGGTTTTGGCGGCGGCGCGGCGGGCAAATTGTATGTAACAACCGACGGCGGGACAAGCTGGACGGCGATCACGGTCGGCAGCGCCGATTTCCGCGATATTTATTTTAAAGATGCTAAGCATGGCGTTGTTACCCAAAGGAACGGTTTCATCTATTACACGAAAACCGGCGGCCTGACCGAAAACGACTGGCAGCCGGCGATTGCAACCTCTGCGGACGATGTCAATGGTGTGACCATAGATTATTACGGCAATGTCTGGGCGGCCGGCCTTAGCTCGAATCCGGGCCAGGCCGGCGGTGACAATGCCATTCATCTTTCGGTAAATGATGGGACGAATTGGAAGGCGGAAGTTTTAC
The DNA here is from genome assembly GCA_964404765.1 of uncultured Gemmatimonadota bacterium. GTDB lineage: Bacteria > 4572-55 > 4572-55 > 4572-55 > 4572-55 > CAYOLL01. The sequence continues at coordinate 26,502 of CAYOLL010000035.1, forward strand.
CCAATTTAACCTTAAACCCAACGCGCTTCAACGGCATCATGAGTTACAATGATCGGGTGGTTGCCTTTGGTGGTTATAATGTCATCTACTCGCATACGTCAAAATCGCGGGCAACGCTGACCCACGGCCCGCTCGTCGGCGGCGTGACCGACAGCCATGCGGCGTTTGTCCTGCGCGCCAGCATGGAAGCCAATTTGCAGATTGAGGTGTCGGAACAGGCTGATTTCAGCCATTCCATGCTGACGGAGGCATTCCATACCGTGACCGATTCCAACTTCTTCGGCAAAGTGGCGATTCACCACCTTGCGCCGAAAACCAAATACTACTATCGCGCGGTCATTGACGGCCAGCCCGTTACCCATGACGCGCGTTCGTTCGAGACTTTTGCGCCGGCCGGGGAAGTCTCCGACTTCACCTTCCTGGCGGCGTCGTGCCAGCAGAATCCACTCCGCACCGACGGCGGCAAAATCTTTGCGGTCATGGCGCAAGATGATCCCAAATTTTTCCTACAAATGGGTGACTGGGCCTATCCCGATGCCTATACAACCCAGGCGCCCGGCCCGCACGGCCCATACAACTTTTCGGACTACAAACATGTGCAAGGCGATTACGGCTATGAATGGCGCTACGACCCGAATTATGGCGCAAAAGACCTGTTGAATAAGACTTCGGTATCCTGGGTTTGGGACGATCATGACATGGGCAGAAACGATCCGGGCTACGACTTTCCCGGCATCCCGTTGATGCTGCGTGGTTATCAGGCTATGTTTCCGCACTACGAATTGCCCAACCCGGAGCAAGGCATCTGGCATAAAATTAGCTACGGCAATGTGGATGTCTTTTTTACCGATAACCGCGCCGGCCGCGATCCGAACACGCGCGCCTTTAAATATGTGGACAGCAATCCGGCCAAAGACATCGAAGCGTTTGCACCGGGCGACAAACACGACATTTTGGCCGGCGAATATCTAAACAACCCGACCACGCCGGGCGAAGACCAGATGACCTGGCTGCTGCACGCCCTGGCCGAATCCAACGCCGACTGGAAATTTATCGCCACCGGCACGCCGTTTAATCCCGGCATTCGGGCTGTGATGGAACTGGCTATCCACAACCAGTTTATCGCCGACCGCGATACCATTGTGCGCCCATCCGGCGCGGTGGCCATGAAAGCGTACGCCACCCAGTTATGCGACAAATGGGCCGGCTTTCCCCTGAGCATTGACAAGCTGGTGCGGCATATTGCCGATAATCGGATTGAAAACGTAATGATGCTGACCGGCGATATTCACGGCGCGGCGATTGACGACGGCGCAAATTCCATTCTGCCGGAAATGGCCGCCGGCCCGATGGACGAGCGCAATCTGGAGCCGATCATCACTTATGAGGCTTTGGGCGTCAATATCTTTAACAAAGGCGGGCAGGTCACTGGCGTGGGCGCTGCGGACAATGGCCGGGCGTATGGCCGTGTCCAAATCTTTGGGGCCGACTCGGTGGCACTGGAAGTCGTCAGCGACAAGGGCAACGTGATTGGCCGTCATGCGGTGAAAAACGGCTTCCTGCCAGCCCGCGTGGGCGGGACGGTCGTGCCAACTGCGCCGTACGTGATGAACTTTGGCAAAGTCAAAATGGGGCAGCGCGGCACGGATCACATCATCATCGTCAGCACCAGCGTCGACCCGCTGGCTGTCACCGGCATTGATAGCGACAACCCGGCTTTCAGCGTAGCCGAGCAAGTTTTTAATATCGCTCCGGGCGACGACAAAAAGATCGCTGTCTACTTCAATCCGACGACGGCAGGCGTTGCCACAGGCACAATCACCATCCGCACCAACGATCCGGATAACAACGGGCGTTTTATCGTCAAAGTGCGCGGCGAGGGCGTTCCGGTGGCTGTTACTCACGGGCCGTTTGCCGGCGGCGTCACCCATCAATCAGCGCGTTTTGTGCTGCGGGCCGAAAGTCAGGCGACTCTGGCCGTTGAATTAGCTAAAACACCGGATTTTGCCCAGCCGCTGCTGAGTAAAACCCTAACCGTTGAGGCGGCTAAAGATTTTTTTGGTCTGGTTGACGCGGAAAATTTAGAGCCCAGCACAACCTACTACTATCGCGCAGTTTCCAACGGCACACCGAGCGCGACCGTGCGGCGCTTTAGCACTTTTCCGACCCCGGGTGCAGACACAAACTTTAAGTTTCTCTTCGGCTCCTGTCAGCAAGGCGATCCGCGCTATTTTACCAACGGATTGATCTTTAAGACGATGGCCGGTCTGGACGGCAACGCCGCCTTTTTCCTGCAGCAAGGCGATTGGAGCTATCCGGACAGCACCGACGCCAGCGCGACCTGTAATGACCCGCCGTTTGACCTGGCCTGCGATTACTTCCCGCTGAATTACAGCCGGGTGCAAAACTCTTACAAATCGCGCTACAGTCACACCTACGACATGGTTAACCTACTGAGCCTGATGCCGGTCGATTATACCTGGGACGATCACGACTTTGTCAACAACAACTCCGACGGCGACTACCCCGGCGCAGCCAACAGTCTGAAGGGTTACGGCGAGATGTTCCCGGCGTATCCGCTGTCCAGCCCCAACGGCATCTGGCACAAGTTTACCTACGGTAACACGGATGTTTTTATGGTAGACAACCGGGCGCAGCGGGATCCCAACCCGGACGCCTTCATCACCCTGCCTAACGGCAAGCTCTTTTTCCAGCCTGACGCCGACCACTCCATTTTGGGCGAGGAGCAAATGGCCTGGCTATTGGACGAACTGGCCAAATCGACCGCGGACTGGAAGTTTATTTCCACAGGCGTACCGTTTAATCCGGGTTTTCGCGCCGCGATTGACTTGACCGTGGCGGTGCAGGGCCAGCCGGGCTTTGACCCTCTGGTGACACCGCTTGGCACCTTTCCGATGGCCTATATGGCGCTGGAATTTGCCGACAAATGGGCGGGTTTCCCCAAAGACGTGCAGCGCTTAGTGGCGCATGTGCGCAGCCATAATGTCCAAAATGTCATCTTTCTGAGCGGCGATATGCACACGGCCGGGATTGATGACGGCGCTAATGCCATTTTTCCGGAGATCATGGCCGGCCCGCTGGAAACCGAACTTTTCCCGGTTCTGCTGCTGGCGCAGGATTTCGGCCTCAACATGTTTAACCGCGGCGGTCATACCACGCCGCAAAGCCTCAGCTTTAACTATGGCCGAATCAGCGTCGCCGGCGCGGATTCGGTCACGCTGGAGTTGGTGAATATTCAGGGCCAGGTTGCGGCCAAACATACGGTCAAAGCCGGCTTTTTGCCGAATGGCGTAGCCGGAACGATGGCCCCGGGCGGGTTTGAATTTGGCGAAGTTGCCCCGATAAGCACCTGGGGCGCGCCGATGATCCTGGCCAGCGCCGGCGCCGATACGCTGCGCATAAACGGGATTACTTCGACCGACCCGCAGCATTTCTTTGCGTTACGTCTGACCCCGAGTGGATTAGCGCCGTATGATGGCTCGCTGATTAAGGTTGCGCCGGGCGAAAATGCCTACTTATATGCGGCGTTTGTTTCAAACGAGCCGAACAAGGAATATCAAGGCGCGTTGATAGTTCATACTAACGATCCGCAAAGTCCGTTTATTTACGGTATGCATGTTAAAACCGGCGATATTGTCGGTGTTGAAGAAGACCCGACCGCGCGTACGTTTGATCTGGCGCAAAACATGCCTAACCCTTTTAGAGGCAGCACGGCAATTCAATACTCGCTGCCGCAAAGCGGTCATGTAACGATCAATATTTACAATGTCGCCGGCCAAAAAGTGAAGACGCTGGTGGATGCGTCCGAAAATGCCGGCTCGCATGAAATCACCTGGGATGGCCGCAATGATCGGAATGAGACCGTCAGCCAGGGCATTTACTTCTATTCCATCCGGGCCGGTGAAAATAACGCCACCCGACGGATGATACTGATGCGCTAACGATTAGCGAAGATTGTACAGCACGAAGGCCGATCCTCTCGTTTAGACAGGATCGGCCTTTTTTTTTTTGGGAATTGCCAAATTTTTATCAAGTCTTGTTCAAACCGGTTTGCAGATAGGAGTACAGCCGTTGTTTGAATTCCGGCGAGACATGATAACAAGGCAAGCGGTGAGAAATCAGCCGCTTAGCCGCTCTTTCCATTTCAAAATGGCGGCGGCATTCGGGGCAGCCTTGCAGGTGCGCGTCGACGATAGCGCAGATATCCAAAGGTAGCTCGTCATCTAAAAAGCTGGTGGCAAGGTTTAGAATTTGACTGCAATCCATAAATTACCCTCTGATATAATTGTGTGTCCGGGCGTAGTCCAACAGCTTGTCCTGTAGCTGTTTGCGTCCGCGTGAAAGCCGTGACCGAACCGTCCCTAAAGGGCAGCGCATGATCTCGGCAATTTCTTTGTAGGTAAAGCCTTCCAGATCAGACAGGATAACCGTTGTTCGAAATTCTTCCGGCAAATAATCCAAAGCTGCTTGCACCTCATCATCCAGAATATCCCCAAAGAAAAGACTCTCTGGCGTTTGACCGGTCAAAAAGCCTTCGTCTCTAATAAGCTCTATGAACGGCGAAACGGAGTCAAAGTCCACATAGTCCGGTTGCTTCTTCTGCCGGCGATAGCGATTGATAAAGGTGTTGCGCATGATGCAAAACAGCCACGCCTTGCAGTTGGTTCCCCGCTTAAAGCTGCTGAAAAAGCGAAAAGCCTTCAGGTAGGTTTCCTGCACCAGATCCTCGGCATCGCGCGTATCCCGCGTCATCTGAAACGCAATGTTATAAAGCGCGTCAAGATGGCCCTGTTCAAAGAGATAGTTGTCATTTTCCGGCATTTTAACCATTCAAATACCCGTTGTCACTTTCTAAAAAAGACTAAAAGCGTTTTGCTTGCCGTCTGGCATTGCCTAAGCCGGAATTAGTTTAGTCAATTTAACCGCCAGAGTCAAACAAAAAGTGACGCAGCGCCTATTTCGGCGCGCCAATTCCCTGCATTAAGGCCAAAACATCGCCTGCCGGCTTAAAGCCGACGAAGCGTTGCACTTCCCGACCGTCGTTGTCCATAAAAATAACGGTCGGCATGCCGGTTATATTGTAACGGTTTGTGGCGTCTTTAACCGCCGAATTCTCTGTGTCGGTAAAGTCCATTTTAATGGTCACAAAGCGTTCCGACTCGCGGCGAACGGCGTCGTCAACCCATGTTTTCTCGTCCAGTTCGACGCAGGCGGCGCACCAATCGGCATAAAAGTCGATGAGAACCGGCTTGCCCTGCGCTTTGGCTTGCTGTAGACCTTCGGCTTCGTTATGAACCCAGGCCGGGCCTTTATGGACAGCTATATTTTCACTATTGATCTGGCCGGTCGCAAAAGAGACATTAGTGACCAGTATCAGCCCGAAGACCAGATAAAAAATACCCGCTGTAAGCCCAATAATGCCCAGACTTTTGCTAAAATGTGACCCCCAATCGGCGTCATCTTCCGGCATCTTTTTGAAGGCCCCGGAAAATGTCCCGAAGAAGATGAGCAGCGCGCCGACTAAAATGTTGAAAGTCCCTTTTGATAATAGCGGCGACAGGTAGTAGATCGCCATGCCCAGCAAAATCACGCCAAATAAATGCTTAATTGTCTCCATCCAATGCCCGGCTTGTGGCAGTGAACTCATTGCTCCGGAAAAGGTGCCAAGCAAGATGAACAGTACGCCCATGCCCAGGGCGAACACAAACAGCATGGAAAAACCCAGCGGGATGTTGCCGGTTTTGGCCACCCAGGTTAGCAGGACAACCAGCACCGGTCCAACGCAGGGCGAAGCGACAATGCCTGTCACCATGCCCATGAAGACGGCGCCGAGCAATCCGCCTTTTTGGGCGCCGGACTGCAATTTGGTTTGCAGCGAAGCCGGGATAACAAGATCAAATGCGCCCAACATGCTGGCTCCCATGGCGGCAAAGACGCCAGCCACCACACTAATGGCAATCGGATTTTGCAGCATATTGCCAAATAACGCGCCGGTGGATGCGGCAAAAATGCCCAGCGTCGAGTACATGATGGCAATGCCCAGGACAAAAAAAAGTGACAGGTAAAAACCATGAAATTTGCCTTTGGCCCGCCCGCCGATATAGCTGATCGTAATTGGAATCATGGGGTAGACGCACGGGGTCAGGCTGGTCAAAAAGCCACCGGCGAAGATGAGCAAAAATGCAACGATCGAGCCGGACTGCAAGGCTTGTTCGATTCGACTTTCGATGGTGGGCTTTGCGACGGTCGTAGGAGGTTGCGCAGCTTTGAGGGCGCTTAAGTCCGCTGCCTGCGTAGCATTGTTTGGTGTGGAAGTTGGCGCTACCGATTGCGTTGTTGCCGTCGTGGTTTCCGGCACAGCCGGCGCAATCGGGGTTGAAGTGAATGGTTTAAGAGCTTGCGGGTCTTTCAGCTTCGCTTTAAGTTCGGCAAAAATAGCGCTATTGGCCGGCTCGATCGCTGCCCCGGCAGCCACAACCTTGATGGGCAGCTTGACCGTCTTGGATTCCGGCGCATAGCACATAAAGAGCGGCTGTTCAAGGCAGGATTGAAACTTTTGGGTCAATTCCAGATCGTAGCTGCCGGGCTTCAGGTCGTTCGGGGCGGAAATGGTGATTAAAAAAGGCGTTTTACCATGGTAGATAATCTCATCTTCTTCCTTCTCGCCTTTTGGCCCCGTCACCGCAGAAAAGGTGAAGTCGCTCTTGGCCGGCGGCATCAATTCGTTAAAGTGATTGGTCAAATGCATGTCGATCGGCACATCACAGACAACCAGGATTTGGGCGCTGCTACCGGCCGTAAGGGCGGTTTGAGCGAGATAAGCGGTGACGGTGACCGGCTTCTTCTCCGGTGCGGTATTCGTGGGGGCGGCCAACACCGGCGCTATCCAGCCAAGCATCAGCGCAGATAAAAATAGGATGCGAAACTTCACGACGACTCCTAACTTCTGTATTTTTATAAGGTAATGATTTGATCCGGCATGTTTCCGGCTAAGGCTTGATATAAATCCGGAAAGCAACCTACTTGAACCCCATCCACCGTGCCATTGGCACGGCATTTTTCCGGCTAGGCTCTGCCTTCGGCCAGGCCACGTTCCAGAGCGCAATTGTCGCACATCATCAACAAGATGTTTTGCTCTTTGGCGACGTTAGCCAGTCGCTCGCCCATTGGGTCGCCCCGGCGTAATATATAGGTATTGTCGTCAAAAAACATCATGCCGACGACTTGTACCCCATGCGCTTTTTTTTCTAATTGAGGCAAGATCATCTGACCAAGCTTATAGCTCGCGGTATGGCCGGAAGTGCTGAAAATGTAGGCAACTTTCATAAAAACATCTCCTTGTCATTGCAGGTTACCGATCAAAAGCGGTTAAAAAGCAATCCATTTTATGAAGCAAGGCTGGGAAAGTTCCCCACCGGCTATGGCCGCCGCAAATTATAACCTTGACAATCCGGTCTGCGCCCTCTATTTTTGGCGAACTTTTTTAACCAAAGGTCGTATCCACTATCTATTTTTAAACATTTTTGTCACATAATACACGAGGTAACCGCTTTCAATGGCTTTAACTTCCACATCAAACGGCGCATTTGCGTATGAAAAATACGATTGGATGTCCGCTGCGCTGGCTGTCATTTTAACGCTCTTTGTCTATGTGCCGACCATGGCGCCGACGGTTTCTTTTTGGGACGCGGGTGAATTTATTGCCGCCTCGTTCAGCCTGGGCATCCCGCATCCGCCCGGCACACCGCTCTATATATTGGTAGGCAAATTCTTCTCCTTATTGCCGATCACCTTTCCGGGTGTCGAAACCGTGACCCAGCGCATCAACTTCATGTCCGTTTTTGCCAGCGCCCTGGCTGTTGGGGTCATGTTTATTATTATTGTCCGCTTGATCAAGCCCTGGTTTGAAGAATACGGATTATTTGAGCGATTAATCACCCATAGCGCAGCGCTGGCCGGCAGCTTGATCGGCGCTTTCAGCTTCAGCTACTGGAATAATGCCGTGGAAGCCGAAGTCTATGCCATCGCCATGTTGATTATGACGACGACGGTCTGGCTCAGCTTTCAATGGCACGATCACTATGGCGAACACGGCAATAACAATCGTCTCTTACTTATCATCTATGCCTTGGCCTTGGGTGTCGGCAATCATTTGCTGTGCTTTTTGGTTTCACCCGGGATATTTTTGCTGGTGATGTTCAAAGACTGGCGAACCGCCGCAGATTTGGTGCTAACTGCATTAGTCGTCTTTTTATTAGCTAACCTGGGTTTGTTTGCCGTTGGCCTCAGTCATGAAGTCTACCCCATTGTGCTTATTATCATGGCTTTGTTGGCCACCGGCGGCTTGATCTGGTTCATGTGGCCGCACCCGAATCTTAAATTTATTTTTGCCGGGGCGGCGCTCTTTATGCTGGGTGTCAGTGTCCATGCCTATATGCCCATTCGCTCATTTTTGAATCCAATGATTGACGAGGGGAATCCGGAAAATTGGCAAGCTTTCATGGATGTGCTGCTGCGCAAGCAGTATGGCGGGAATTCTGTTTCGGTGCGGCGAGCGGATTTTGGCTTCCAGATTTGGCTATGGCTGCGTTATTTTGTCTGGCAATATGCGCCGGGTATTTACGATTTTAAATTTGTTGATGGCGTTGCCGGATTCTTTCGGGATATTAAAGTTGTTTTGAGTTTCTGGGCTCTCTTTTGTATTGGTCTTTTCGGCGCATATTGGCATTTAACCAAACACTTCCGCACCTTTGTTGTTTTTCTGTCCCACTTTATTATCAACAGTCTTGGCTTGGTGATCTATCTGAACCTGTCCGATCATGAAGTCCGTGAGCGCGACTACTTTTTTGTTGCCGGCTATTTCTTCTTTTCCGTCTGGCTGGCAACCGGTATTGTGGGCATCGCTACGCTGATCAGCGAGCGATTGGGCGGTCAAAAGCGTCTCGTGGCCGCCGGTATTGCCATCGCCTCTATTGCTTTAGCGTTGATACCGCTAAAAGGCAACTATGTCAGCGCCTCGCGAGCCGGCATGTATGTGCCGCATGACTACGGTTATAACATCCTGGCTTCTGTCGATGACGACGGCTTAATCTTCACCAATGGTGATAACGATACTTTTCCGCTCTGGTATGTGCAGGAAGTTGAAAGCTTCCGCAAAGACGTAACTGTCATGAACCTGAGCCTGCTCAATACGTCCTGGTATATCAAACAGTTACGCGATAACCCGCCGCACAATCTGGATGGCATTATTACCTGGTCCGACCAGGAGATTGAGTCGCTCTACCCCAGCTATTTGCCGCAGGACCTGAATTTTGAAGTCGGCAGCATCAAAATCAACATGAAAAAAGGCGATGTTATTACGGTCAAAGATTTGGCGGTTTTCCATATTCTGAAAAACAACTGGGATATTAGTAAACAAGCTTGGAGAAAACCGATCTTTTTCGCAGTGACTGTCGCCGAAATTGATCAGTTCCGACCCTACCTTAAGCTGGAAGGTCTGGTCTTCCGGATTACCATGGAAACCAGCGATTACGGCATCACCGTTGATAAAACGATTGAAAATTTGGAAAAGAAATATCTTTTTACCGGATTGTTAGACAACAGTGGCCCGCCGTTGGACGATAATACGCGCAAGTTGATATCCAACTATGCCGCCGCTTATTCGCGTTTAGCCTTTGAAAGACGGGAAGACGCGCTCAAAATCGCCAATCCCGACTCGGCTAAAAAAGTTCGTAACGAAGCCATTGATTGGATGAAAAAGGCCTTACTTTTTGCGCCCGATTCCGAAACCGGCGGCATTATCTGGCGTTCTTATGCGGCTATGCTGGAAGAAACCGGCCGTTATAAAGAGGCTATCGACGCTTTGCAAAAATCTATAGAACTGAACCCTGACCCGGCTTTTAGAGTCATTTGCTATCAAATGATCTCTCGCGATTACTTTGAGCTAAAAGATTTTGACAGCGCCATTCGGATTACGGAAGAGGCTATGCGCCTTAATCCGAACGACACACGATTGGAAGGTCTGCGCCAGCATTATCAAAGCGAAAAAGCCAAGCTGACCACTCCGCAACCGGCTGCGACCGATACTGCACAAAAATAACGCGGGGCTTGTGCCTTAAATTTAGTCGATTCTTTAGCATAAAAATGCCCGCTGACAACTTGTCAGCGGGCATTTTTTATAGCCTTATCTACCTACCCGGCAGTGAGAATTGACACAAAAACGGCAGTATGAGCGGATATACTTTGGCAAATTGATTGCCTTGATCTCTTCTTAGCCAAAAAGGGGAGGTCGCCAATGATACTTCTTTCCAAGTGACAAAATTGGGAATTAAACCTGACGGGTCTTTTTGAAATCGTTAGATGCCGCATAACGTATAAAGACCCGTCAGGTTTTCTAAATCCAAATTTCACGGTTGGAAAGGAGTAGGAGTCATTGTGCATCACTAGTGGTGTTTGGCTTAAGTTCGTGTGAACTTACAGATGCCATCTTTTGAAAAGATGGCATCTGTCCCGCGTTGAAAAAGTTCACACGAACTTCTGCCTAACAACACTAGTGATTCGAGCATGATTCTATTTCTGGGAAATGGAGTTCGTTCGGCAATTAAATACCAACAACCGGCTCTAACTTCTTCTCCCGTCCGAGCGACCAGGCCAGGCCCAATTCTACCAGCAACAGCAGGAAGACAACCCACAGGAAAGGCTTCCACAATTCCCGGCCAAAGCGAATCTGCAGTACTTTATCTTTTAGCGAATCGTTACCGGATACAAAGACCACGTTTTGATCGGGAAAGCGCGTCATTAAATCCGCCGGGTTAGATCGTGTCAAGTTGGCCTCGCTCACATCCACATTGACGGCAAACTGCCCGACGGTTTCGCTGCCTACTCGCCAGGCATAAATTCCGATTTCGTCGGTCTCCGTAAAACGCAGCACGGATTGATTGCTTTTTAGTTCCGGGCTGACTTTGACCACATCGCCGGATGGCTTAACGCAGGCGGTTTCCGCGCCTAATGGAATATTAGCTACTTCACGCGTAGCCGGGCTGCCAACCGTTAGTGTTTGCGCCGCACCGCCGCCCAATCCCAGAAACTGAATGGCACGATGCATCAGCGGCACAAAGCCGGCGCGAATCGGCAAACTATTCCATTTGTTATCTAAAGATGTTGGTAATACCGCCACAAAGCCGCGGCCCATTTCGCGTGTCAGTAATGCCGGCATCTGATTATTGTAGGCCACGGGAATGGCGACGCCTTTTTCCGGCAGAATTTCAAAAGTGCGATTAAACTGGAGCGACTGAAAAGGGTTGTCGCTATCCTTAAATGCTTGAAAAATATAGTGTTGAAAATCAATCTTTCCCCAACTGAAGAACGCCCCTTCCTCGCCGCCGCGCAGCGATTTTATTTTGGCCGGCAGAAATGTTGGCAGCAAAGTCTCGTTGTAATAACGCACATCGGATTGATCGCCCAGAACGATCATCAAGCCGCCGCCATCGGTGACAAATCGCTCCAGCATTGCAGTTTGGCCGGCGCTTAACTCTTTAACATTAGACAGGATAACGACCTGATAGGCGCTGAGCTGCACCGCGCCCATATCAGTCGTCTTTTTAACCGTTGGAATAATGCGGGTTTCACCCTTACCCAATGGATTTAACACGCTTTGCAGAAAAAAGCTGTTGGGAGCTTCGTCTGCTATATCGTCCGCTACGATCAAAGCCTGTACTTCTCCCCGAATATCCAGCGCAAAATAGCGCCGATTGTCTGCAATCAAGGCATCATCCGGCATTTCCACATAGCCGGCATAAGGTTTCGCTTCTTCAAAAGTCATGCTCATTTGACCGCTGGTATAGCCTCCCGGCGCACCGGATATGCCAACCTGACTTTTTTTGAGGCCATTTACATATAATTCCAATAACTGATTGTCCACTTCATGCTGTGAGCCATTAAACACGCCGGCCGTAAAGCGGATCGGACGATCGGCAAATAGAAGTTGATTCGCATAGTCAACATGGTCGATATAAATATTTTGTGGATTTTTCTCACCCACGTCGATAATAAACAGGCGATTTTTATCCTTAAAGGAAGGCCAGACGATTTCCGCAGTATCCCAGGCGGCAGCCTGTAAATCCGTAATCAAATAGATTTCTTTATTTAGATTATTGGATGTATCCAGCAGTGTATCGGCCAGAATAACACTGCTCAGAAGCTGACCCTTGGCCATCGAGACCCCATGACTATTAATTAACTCCCGGATCAAACTAAAATTGTGAGTTGGCTGATCAAAAACAGGCGCGTCGGGCCTGGAAGTAAAAATCACGTTGGCGTCGTCACTTTCTTTTAGAAAATCAATCAACGCCAATGCACGTTGCCGGGTTCGATTAAAAAGTGTGCCGTCATTGGCTTCATAGCCCAGACTAAAAGAATCATCAACTACAATGACAATGGACGTCGCCGAGTGGGCGCCGACATCGCCGCCAAAAGAGCCTTTTAACGCCGGTCGGGCCATCGCCAGCGCCAGAAAAGCCACGATGGCCATTCTTACCAGCAGCAGTAGAATTTCGCGAATGCGCATCCGCCGCATCTGTTTTTTTTGCAGTGGCGTCAGATACTTGAGTGTGCTGAACGGAATAATTTTGATGCGCCGGCGGTTGAGCAGATGAATCAACAAAGGTAGTAAAGCGCCCAACAGCCCAATCAAAAATGTGGAATTAAGAAATGTTAAATCAAACATGAAGTATCCTTAAGATGTTCTGAACCATTTATTGTCGTTATTACAAACGCAATAGCCTAATAACTTCATGCCTGAATTGTTCATAATTTTTGCCACAAAGACTCTAAGGCACAAAGGGATAAAAAGTTATAGAGTTCAATCCCAAAAATAAATTTTTGAGAGTATTTTTTTCAAAACGCCTAAACCCTAATTTTATAAGCCTTTGTGACTTGGTGACTTTGTGGCCTGAATTATTCAGGCATGAAACTTAGCGCATTTTATGACGTTGTAAAGCGTAATAAACTTTTCAGGATAATGGAATAAAACAAGCCGTGTTAAAACTCTTGAACAAACAGTGTTCAGCTTCCATCTTATTTCGACAATTGGATTGAACACCGGAGGAAATATGAGCGATTTTATTATCTTTTTAGAACGAATCGAAGAACCCACTGTTGCTTTGATCGTTCATCTGGCTGGGACATTTGACACGAATGGGATCGAAAAATTCAAAGAAGTCATTATCCCGTGCTTTAGTGAAAATAATTTGCGTTTTATTGTTGACTGTCAAAACCTGACCTATGTGAATAGCGCAGCTATTAAAGAGCTTTTGCGAATTTATCAATTTACCACGCAAAAACGTGGCGCACTGGCCTTGATTGGGGTTAACACGCATATTTACGAAGTGCTCAATTTGATCGGTCTCACCGAAATTATCCCGGTTTACAAAACCCGTGAAGATGCGCTTAAAGCTTTTACTACCCCGCCAAAAAAGCGCTTCTTTCAGGATTAAGCCCGCTTATTGCCTTGTTATGGCTGTATTGTTTTTCATTGAAGAGGGCTGTTTACCCCCTGCGCCGTTACTTTGTTTCCGCCCGAGGATGAAAGGTTCGATGTACTTCTTTTAAATAGGTGCGATCCAAGTGGGTATAAATTTCTGTCGTTGAAATATCAGCGTGACCCAACATTTCCTGCACAGCGCGCAGATCGGCGCCACCTTCCAGCAAATGGGTGGCAAATGAATGTCGCAGTGTATGCGGGCTAACATCTTTGCCAATGCCGGCTTTGATCACATATTGACGCAAAATTTTCCAGTAGCCCATGCGTGTCAGTGGTTTCCCGCGCCAATTGACAAATATCATATCCGTCGGTTGCTTTTCGACTAATTTGGGCCGCACTTCCTCGCGATAGCGATTCAGCCAAACGATTGCAGTTTTGCCAATTGGTACCAACCGCTCTTTGCCCCCCTTGCCAAAGCAGCGCACAAATTGCTGTTCCCAGTATATATCCTGAATCTTAACAGTAATGATTTCAGACACACGCAGACCTGTGGCATAGGCAAACTCTAATAGCGCCCGGTCACGACTGCCCAGTGGTATTGCCACATCCGGCTGTTGCAGCAGGGTTTCAATTTCGATGACAGACAGCACAGTCGGTAATTTACGCCATAGTTTTGGGGCATCAATATATATTGTCGGGTCCCCTGTGATCTGACCATCATCTATCAAAAAATGATAAAACGTGCGCAGCGAGGATAGATTGCGTGCCAGGGACGGCGCTGCCAGTCCCATCTCACGCAAAAAAATAATAAAGCTGACGATATCATTTTGATCGGCTTTATCAAATGCTTTTTGTTGAAGCTGCAAGAAATCCAGATAGCGCTTCAGGTCGTGCTCATAGGCCTGCCGGGTGTTGACTGCCGCGCCTTTTTCGACGGTTAGGTAGCTGAGGAAATTGGCCAGAAAAGTCATAGCGTGATCAGTTGCAAAGGAAAATATAAAATATTAAAACGCAAAATTATAAATTATAATGGCCCATGATCCATTAGACCTATTATAAAACCTTAATTTATGTGCAGTCGGTTCAATTAGCAATCATCTTTTATACACATGATTGCCGCGTTTCCCGTGCGCAGGATATCGCAGTCTCAAGATCAATTCTTTTTAGGCTTGAGAAATTGCCATGTCCGCTGTATATTTCCAGTGTCGGAACAACCTTGATTTTGCAAATATATAAGAGCTTTCAGGACTATGAAATTTCAAGCGATTATTTTTGATTTAGACGGCACGTTGCTGGATACAATTCTGGACTTGGCTAATTCTTTGAATTGTGTTTTGGAGCGGAACGGCTTACCTGTGCATTCGGTTTCGGCCTACAAACGCTTTGTAGGCAATGGTTTGGAGATGTTGATCCAGCGGTCGCTACCTGAAGCAGACCAAGCCAATGTGTTGCTTCAGCAGCGCTGCTTAGCGCAAATGCGCGAAGAATATGAGCGGCGCCGGATCGAAAACACGCGGCCATATCCCGGCATACCACAGTTACTAACCGCTTTAACAGAACGTGGCTTGCTGCTGAGCATTTTATCCAATAAGCAGCAATATTTTACCACTCAGATTGTGCAAAAATTGTTGGCCGATTGGCCTTTTGTCATTGTTTTAGGAGCACGCGAGGGCGTCCCAAAAAAGCCGGACCCTACGGCCGCTTTAGAAATTGCCAACCAATTGGGAGTTCCGCCGCCGCATTTCCTTTATGTCGGCGACAGTGGGGTGGACATGCAGACCGCAGTCGGAGCCGGGATGTCGGCAGTTGGCGTAACATGGGGATTTCGCGAAGAGGTTGAATTGTGGGAAAACGGCGCAAAGTGGGTGATTCACCAACCATTAGAGCTGCTTACGCTGTTAAGTTAATTAATAGGTAGGTATACTTTCACTTTCACAGGGCATAATTTTTCACTTCGCCACGAAGACACAAAGTCACGAAAAAAGCAAAAATAAAGACTTTTCTTCGTGTCTTCGAGTAAAACCTTGTGCCCGTTGAAAGTATAATATTGATGAATGAAGAGGAGGATCAATGCGGAAAATTTACACAGGATGGATAATCTTGGTAATGATGAGCTCATCCGCTTCATGGCTGCGAGCAAATGAAGATGATTCATACGAAAAACTGCGTTTTGAGATGGTTGAGCATGTTCGTTCCCGAGGGATCATGGATAGCCTGACCTTGCAGGCCATGTGCAAGGTTCCCCGGCATCATTTTGTTTCCGATGAGTGGCAGCATCAGGCATATAATGATCATCCGTTGCCGATAGGTTTTTCCCAAACAATTTCGCAACCCTATCTTGTCGCATATATGACCGAGCAGCTGAATTTAAAAGGCGGCGAAAAAGTGCTGGAAGTCGGCACAGGCTCCGGGTATCAAGCGGCTATGCTAGCAGAAATTGCGGACTCGGTGTTTACAATCGAGATCATTGACTCGCTGTCGCTTCATGCACAGCACATATTGCAGCAGGAAGGTTACGCGAATGTATTTTGCAAAATCGGGGATGGCTATGACGGCTGGCCGGAACAGGCGCCGTTTGATCGCATCATTGTTACAGCGGCGCCAAATGCAGTTCCGCAACCTCTGCTCGATCAATTGAAATGTGGTGGGCGAATGATCATTCCTTTGGGAGGCTTTTGGCAAAATTTATATTTAATCACTAAGGATGACGCCGGTCAAATTACCCAAAAGTCTATCTTACCGGTAAGGTTTGTGCCGATGCGTGGGAAAGCAAAAGAAGAGTAATGCTATAGCAGTTAAGAAAATGTTTTGGGGGACGAGACCAGCTATTTGTAGCACAGATTAGCAATCTGTGCCCATCCCCACAAAGCACAGATTGCTAATCTGTGCTACATCATCGCCAAAAACCATATCTTAAACACTGTATCATTAAACGATGTGAACAATTTGTTCTGTGATTAAATATTCAAAGCCCTGATAAAGCTCTAATTCATTAAAAAGACAGCGACGTGTAATTTCTTTGACCGAATGATCGCCATCAATCAGCATCAGCACCTTTTGGTAAACATCCGGCACTTCGTGTCTGGCCAAAACCTCCTGATCGGTGACCAGAACCTGATCGTCCAATCCCAACTCAATTCTTATTTTTTCAGTTTCGTCAATCAGGCGCATTCCTTCCATCATGAGCGCCTGCGGACTGTCGTAGATAAGTTTTTCAACCTCTATGGGGCACTCTTTAAACTCAAATTTACCCCGCTTCCATTTTAGCATCCGATAGACTGCCAATTCGCCTTTCAGGTTGCGATATGACGCATTCACGATTTTGCCGTTATCAATGTAAAGCTTGCCACTGTCGGAATCGCCATCAAGCGTAATCACACCGGTACGCCAGCCCATTTCCATAACTTGTAACAGATCGGGCAAAGGCATTTGTTCCAAATTGCCAAATATACCTCCACTTTCATTTGTCGTTTTCGATACACGCGCATTGGCTTCGACGCGAACTAAAACCATCTTAACCCGGGCGACTAACTCCTGAATATGAAAAGGCTTGGTTAGGTAATCATCCGCCCCCATCTCCAGACCACGAATTTTGTCGTCAACTGTGGCGCGGGCCGTTAGAAAAATGAAAGGTATCGAACGGGTTTGGGCATCAGCCCGGGCCAGCTTAAGCACTTCAAAACCATTTTTGCCTGGCATCATGACATCGGAAATAATCAAATCCGGTAAATTTTTCTTAAGCATGGCCCAAGCCTCATCGCCATCGTGAGCCATCAGAACACGGTGACCCTGACCTTCGAGTGGAATTTGGATGAGTTTAAGAATATGCTTTTCGTCATCGGCAACTAAAATGGTGTGTTTCATATATGAAAATCTTACCCATAATTTTTTGTGCAAAGGGCACGGTGACTATCTATCTATATATATATATATATATACGATCTCGTTTTAGCAATTTTTGTGGTAAAAGCCCAAAAATTCTATGCTATCCGGACGAACCTGTCAAGTCATTTGTCAAAAAGAAAGATGTGCAATTTAAACTTTAAGGCTCATGTAACCTTTTTACGGAAAAACGATGCTATTCCGGCGCGTTTTTAGCCAAAATCTTGTCGTGACACAAGCCGTAAGATGCCGGATAAAAGCATTCCGGCATGAAAATCTCCGCTTTAGTAAAACTGTGCAAGAGCCAACTTTATTCAGACAAGCCGGAGGTTTTAATCGTACTGCGCAACTTTTCAATTTCTTCGAGGAGTTGCTTAATGCGCGAAAACTGATTAAAAATGAAGCCAAAAACAACAACCCAGATAATTGCGTACGCCGCATAAAAATAGTTGATATTCCGGCGTTCCTGAGCTACTTGCTTAACGGCTTTGGCAGTCTCTTCTTCCAGTTGACCGATGCGTGTCCGAAACAAAATGTTTTCCTGACTTAAGTTCGCCAGCTCACTTTGCAGGGAATCTGTTGAGGCGTTTTGGGCAAAGGCATGTTTTGCGGAAACCGTCAAACCGCTCATTAGCATCAAAAACATTAAAATATAACGCACATTTTTAAATTTAGACATATACCGCATAGTAATCCTTTCTATCAATGAGTCCGCTCTAAAAGCTATTGAACCACGAAATACTCGAAATACACAAAATTGTAACATGTTTAAAATAAAAGCGTTATGAATTTTGTTTTTTGTTTTTCGTGTATTTCGTAATTTTTAGAGTGAACTCATCTGTCCCTGAAAAAGTTCAAGATACACCACAAAGTCTAGGAAACACTAAGTTTTACGAAGCATGTGAAAATATTACGCTTTCAAGTGGCTATGAGGATATTTCTGTAAAAGGCCTTAAAAATTTTACAACGAATTGAACCTCAACAATTTCAAACGATTAAACCCTTAGGATCTGATCGTTTAAAGTGCAAAAAATTTAGGCTCATGGAACAAATTTGTGGAAATCCAACCTTGCAAAGGCTTCAGTGCACAAAACATGCAGATTTTAAATTAAGCCTTCGCAAGCTTTCACCATTTTATCCCATGAACCAAAATTTACTCATAACCATTTATCCTTAATCCCGAGCGAAAAATTGAGGCCGCTATGCCTGCAGCGGTTTTGGC
>CAYOLL010000036.1:0-44988 GCA_964404765.1 uncultured Gemmatimonadota bacterium
CGATGTTGCAATAAGCGGTGCAGGCCAGGCGCTTCTGCTGACATTTTTCGGCCACAGCCAACTGCTTGCGATAGCCGGCCAGCGCTTGCTCCAGTTCGTTCTGCCGGCGGTGGATAATGCCGAGATAGCCCCAGATTTTGCCGGCAACGATTTCATCGCCCAACGCTTCGGCCCGTTCCAGCGCCTGCTGCAGCGTGCTCCGGGCTTCTGCGGTCTTGCTTTGCTTCAGGAAAATAACGCCTTTCTGGGTGATCGCCTGCATCTCGTCCACAGGCGCGTCCAGCCCGGCCAGCAAAGTCTGCGCTTCGTCCAAAATGTGCACGGCGTCGTCAAAACGGCCTTTCTCCTGAGTCACCACGCCCAGCCGGATTTTGGCCCGGCCCAGGCGCAATGCATCGTTGGACTGTTCGGCCAATTCGGCGGCTTGCTGCGCCGTGGCAATGGATTCGTCCCAGCGTCCAATTTGATAAAGCAAATCGGCTTTTTTTAGCATTACATCAACTTTTAAAGTCAAATTATGCGCATTTTCCAACCTATCAATCAGCATATTGTAATATTCAATGGCTCGTTGATTCGCAAAGTTGGTAGCTGCTTTGTTCGCACCTTTTTCCAAGTAAAAAATCGCCTTTTCGCTATCGGCGGTTTGCTGATAATGAAAAGCCAGTTGCTCCACAACCTCATCCGTCCGCTCACTGAAAATCGCTTCCAAACGCCGGGCGATCAGCAGATGCAAATCGCCCGGGTCGATTATTGTTGACTGAACTGCGTCGCTTAACAGAGCGTTGGCCGGGCGATAATACAGCCGATCCGCCAATTGTTCAAGGCTTACATACTCTCGTTTTTGCAGATCGGTCAAGATATTTTGCAGCGGGCGATTCAATTTGTCGGACACAATTTTTTCTAAGATGGCAAAACTGATGCTTTCACCCAACAGCGCCAAAATTTGCATCACCAGGCGGGCCGATTCGTCCAATCCCGACTCGCGCAACCGCTTCGCCAGGATTTCCCGCGCATTATGGGCAATATCCATGTCGGTCAATGCTTGCGTGATCTCCCAAAAAACGCCGCGCCGCGCCAGCGCTTCTTGCTCCAGCAATATGGAGAATAATTCGTGCAAAAAGAGCGGGCTGCCGCCGGCTTGCCGGGCAATAACGGGTAAGGCCGCCCGCAAGCTTTCACCTATCGAATCTGCGCCAAAGGCCGCTTTGAAATAAGCCACGGTAGCGGTTTCGTCAAACCATTTGAGCGGCATTTCCTGAAGGCGGCCCTTGTCCCGCCAGCTTTGCAATCGACTTTCGATGGCGTCCGATTCTTCGCTGCGCGCCGTCGCGAGAATCCGCAGCCGGGGCGGAGTTGTCGCGGTGGCGATTTGGAAAAGCAGCTCGCTTAAGATTTCCAGACTGCCCTCATCGGCCAAGTGCAAATCGCACAGATGCAGGGCCATGATCTGTTGGCGACGTTGCGCTTCCGTCAACAGCAGATGACAGACGGCTTCAATCCATGCGCCGCGTTCGGTTTTAGGGTCATAAGTCGGGGCCGGTTCAATTTGGCTCAAGGCCGCGTGGCGGGGCAGGACTTTTTTCAATTCCGGGCCGTAAGTCTGGATATTTTCGGGCGACGCGGTTAAAAGCAACTCGCGCAGCACATCCAAAAACGGTGCGTATGTCTTGGTGGCCTGTGTTAAACAAACGCCTTCGTAAAAAGCAACGTGGTTGAGCTGACAATATTTCCGCGCTTCCTGCATCAAACGGGTTTTGCCCACGCCGGCCGGGCCGCTGATCAACAAAAGCTTCGTCGCATCGGCGTCAAGATGCCCAATCACCTGCCGCAATTCCGGCTCGCGTCCGGCAAAGCCGGCCCCGGCCACATAAGCCGCCTGCGTCTGCGGCGTCTCCAACGGAATTTCCAGGCCAAAGAGACGGTTGACATCGGCAAGGATTTCAATGCTGTGTTGATAACGGGCTGCGGGTTCAAAGGCGGTCATTTTAGCCAGAATTTGGCGGAAACGTCCGTCTTCAATCTGTTCCAATACCACACGCTGACGTTCGCCATGCGCTTCTCTGTTCTGCAACAAACCGACAATGCTGACGGTATGCTGCGATTGATGCACCGCCTGATGGGTCAACATTTCGTACAGCATGATACCCAGCGAATAAATATCCGACCCGCGCTGCGCCCGCCCGCTCAGAACCTCCGGGGCCAAATAAAGCAACGTGCCCTTGCTGCGCTTCAAGTCCGCCGAATCCGCCAAATCCGCCAAACCAAAATCCATGATTTTCAAGCTGTCAGTAATCAGCTGCCAGCTATCAGCGACGGATTGCTCCGGCTGAAGGCTGATAGCTGACGGCTGAAGATTTAGCATGATGTTTTCTGGCTTCAGATCGCGATGAATAATGCCGCGACAATGAATAAATTCCAATGTTCGGGCCAGTGTGGTAAGGATGGCCAGAATCTTTTCGGCGGACAACTCTACCTGCAGATCCAGCAACGCCCGCAGCGAGAGGCCCTCCACATATTCCATGGTGATAAAATAACCATCCGAGTCTTCACTTGCATCATGGCTTAGATCGAAGACCTGGGTCAAATTGGGATGACGCAGCCGGGCCATCAGATCAAACTCGTTCTTGAAGCTTTTGAGAAATTCGGGCTTGATCAATTCCTTTTTGATCGTCTTGAGCGCCATGCGCTGATTGCCTTGCAGCGTATCTTCGATCAGAAAGACCTCGCCCATGCTGCCTTCGCCCAACTTTTTAATGACCCGATAGCGGTTGTTAATGACAATCCCCTTGATAGAAGAAATTTGCGGAGCCACGGCGGCTAACTTTTCGGCGCGTTCTTTATAATCTATGTTGGAAGTTTTCAGATAGAGCATTTGATAAAGTTCAAGAGCTTTGTGGTAATTTTCCTCATTACTTGTGATTTGATAAAGCTCATAGTTTAATATTGCGATATCTTCCTTATTAGTTAACACAGAAAGCGTAATTTTTAATTCAGCTACTATTAGTTCTTTTTCTTTATGACTATTTGAAATACGGTGTTGAGCTTTCGCAATCATTAATTCGCAGTGGAATATAATATCTTTTCTTTTTATGCTAGTGGCAATATGAAGTGCTTCTGTCGCAAGACATTTCGCATCGGCGAGTTTATTAAGATGAAAAAATAGTATTGATTTTTTATATAAGTAGCTACAAAGATAATAGAGAAGTGATAATTCATGACCAATTTGAATAGCTATATTAAAACATCTTTCAGCTTGTGAATATTCTTTTTGACGAATGTGAAGATTTCCCAAATTACTATAGGTAATACTTTGCTCTTTTTTATCTCCAAGTTCTTCTACAAAAATCATCTTCTTCTTTTGATATTGGAATGCTTTTGTATAATCACCCAATTCCTCGAAAATTAATCCCATATTGCCGGTTAAAACTGCTATACTTTTCTTTTCACCAATTCTTTCAAATGTTGAGATAGCTTCTTCGTAGCACTGTAAGGCTTCCTTGAGCATTC
The DNA here is from genome assembly GCA_964404765.1 of uncultured Gemmatimonadota bacterium. Lineage (GTDB taxonomy): Bacteria > 4572-55 > 4572-55 > 4572-55 > 4572-55 > CAYOLL01. Next base: position 3,508 of record CAYOLL010000036.1, read on the forward strand.
CTTGCTCGTAATAAATTACGCCAATATTGTTAAGATTAACAGCAATACCTCTAACATCATTTGTTTCTTTTAAAAATGATAGCCTATCATTATAGTTTTCTAAAGCATCATTATATTTTTTTTGGGCCCAGAATACCCTACCAATATTCCCTTTTGCTACACTAAGATAGCGGTCGTCTTGGGATTTTTTGGCCAACAAAGCTTGCCTTTCAAAATACTCAAACGCTGTTGTATAATCACCTTGCTCACGATGTACTATTCCAATACTACCGTAAGTCTCCATCATCCCAACCGTATCTGTTAATTGAGTGTACAACTCTAATGCGGAATTTAAATTACCAATCGCTTCGCTATAACTTCCTTTCTGAATTTGCAAATTACCACAACTTCGTAATATTAATGCAGCGCGCTTATTATCCTTCGCCTTCTTTGCTAACTGCAACGCCTGCATATAAAGATTTTCACTTTTCTTCCACTCCCCTACAAGTTCTAAAAGGGTCCCCTGTTTATAGAGCAAATCAATTTTAATCTCCGAAAAGTCCTCTTTTACAAGGGCAAGTGCCATCTCATAATATGCGATCCCTTGTTTATTCGCATAAACCGCCTTCGCCTTATCCCCGGCCTTCTCCAAATATTCAATCGCCTTCTCTTTATCCTCCGATCGGCTGTAATGGTGGGCCAGTTCATCCACATGCTCATCCAATCGCCCGGCATAGATCGTCTCCAAACGACGGGCCAGGCGCAAATGCAAATCGGAGATGGACGCCACCTGCGAAGTGGTGTCCATCTGTTCCAACTCACGCAAGACTTCTTTGCGGATCAGGTCGTGGGTAAAACGATAGTCAATCCGCGTCTCGGCTTTGTGCATGGCCAAAACTTCCACGCGCTCCATTTCGGCCACAAAAGCGCTGACGTCAAATGGCAAATTAAAATTTGCTACTCCGTCCGAGTCGTTCAAAATGGCGGCAAATTCGGCAATGGTCAGCGGGCGATCCAGCAGGGCGAAGAGTTGCAAGGCCGTGCGTTCGGCCTCGGTCAGATTCAGGCGGGCAATACGTTCGCGGAGCATGGCTTCGCGGGTAAAAGGCAGGTCAATCTGCGTCAGCGGCGTGGTCAATCGCCACTTGATTCCATCGCGCAGGATAAACTGATGAGCTACCAGCGATTTGCTGATCTCTTGCAATAAAAACGGCGTCCCTTCGCTGAGCTTCAATAAATCAGGAATCGCTTCGATAATCGAATTGTCCACATTGCCGGGGCTAAAAACAGCCTGCGCGTAGTCCAATACATCCTTTTCGCCAAAAGCCGTCAGCAAAATTTCCCGCAAACGGTTCTTTTCGCGCAGCTTTGCGAGATAATTGTCAAGCTTTGCAATGTCTTCGTCGCGCATTGAAGCAAATACAAATAGCTTTGCAGGTAAATTTTTCCCATTTGCATCGTTTACAAATGGCTTTGCATCGGTTACAGACGGCTTTGCATCCATTGCAGATGGCTTTGCACCAGTTACAGACAGCTTTGCATCCATTGCAGATGGCTTTGCATCTGTTGTAGATTGCTTTGCATCCGTTGTAGATTGCTTTGCATCCGTTGCAGATTGCTTTGCATCCGTTGCAGATGGCTTTGCATCCGTTACGGATGGTTTTGAAACTATATTTATTTCCTTTGCGCCGGCAGAAACGCTCATTTCTCCGCTGTTGCGTTTGTATAACAACTCGGCCAGTGTCTCCAGCGTTGTTTCGTCGGCCCATTGCAAGTCATTGAGATAGATGGCAATGCCCTCGGCGCTTTGTTGGGCCTGTCCTGAGCTCTGTCGAAGGGCCAATTCCAGCAATAAACGGGTGATGCTTTCGATTTGCAGACCACGCTCGGTCTTAGGGTCTTGCAGCGGCGCGCTTTCTATCGCCGTTAAACGCGGATGATCCGGCAGCAACCGCTTCAATACCGGGCCGTGCGCTTGAATCATCTCGTCCGCGGTGTGCAACAACGCCTCGTTGAGAATCTCCACAAACGGGGCAAAGGTTTTGGCCGATTGCTCATGGCAATTGCCCTGCCAAAAGGTGATGTCGCTTAACTGGCAGTATTTTTTGAACTCCTCGAAGAGCCGGCTCTTGCCCGATCCGGCCACTCCGCGCACCAGATTTAATTGGCAATTAGCAATTGGCAATTGACAATTGGCAATTAATTGGTTGAGTTCGTCCTTGCGCCCGACAAAGCCCGCGCCGAGGACGTAGGCTTCGGCGGTTTCCGGCGTCTCCAGGTTTAGATTTTCCAAATCTTTGAGATTTGGAAAATCTCTTATCGCATTTATCACGTCGGCAAAGGAAGAATAACGTGCAGCGGGATCGAGCGCGGTCATTTTGGCGATCAGGGCGCGCAGGCCATCGTCCGGGATGCGGGCCAGGGCTTGCGCGTGATTCTCGATAAAGATGTTGCTTTTTTTGACAATATCCAGAATCGTGCGGGTGCGGTCTTTGACGTAAAATTGTTGGCCGGTCAGCATCTCGTACAGTGTCACCCCGGCGGCAAAGATGTCCACTCGCCGATCTACAACGCCGCCCTGCAAAATCTCCGGAGCCATGTAGGCCAGCGTGGCCCTGGTCTGCCGCTGCTCGCCGAGCGTGGACAGGCCAAAGTCCATTATTTTTAAACTGTCAGCTTTCAGTGTACAGCTTTCAGCAGTTGATTGCTCCGACTGATGGCTGACGACTGAAAGCTGACAGCTAATATTGGCCGGTTTGATATCGCGATGCAGAACGCCGCGGCTGTGGATGAAGTCGAGGGCGCGGCAGATGATGACAAAGAGGGGGATGGCTTGCTCAGTAGACAGCGGGCCGTTGCGCTTGAGCAGATCGTCGAGCGATTGGTCACCGGCGTATTCCATGGTGATGTAATAAGAATCCCCAGAAATGACATTTCTTTCCTGGCCGAAATCGTAGACGCTGACCAGATTGGGATGGCGCAGGCGAGTCATCACGTCAAATTCGCGCTTGAAGTCGGCCAGATTTTGGGCGTTCAGACGTTCCGACTTGATGGTTTTCAGGGCCAGCGACCGGCCGGGTTTGAGGATGTCCTCGACGAGATAGACCGTGCCCATGCCGCCTTCGCCGAGTTTGCGCAGAATGCGATAGCGGTTGTGGATGAATGTCTTTTCCATATTGCCCCCGTAGCATAAAAATAGAACGTGGATGACGCGGATGGCGCAAATTGAAGCGGATAAAAAAGACTATGCGGCTTGATTTGCTCTGTGTCAAAACGTAAGTAAAGCAACTTAGCCGCGTTTGTCAAGCGTCGGATTATGGATTGTTAATTCCGCAACCCGAAATCTGCATTCCGCAATGGAATAAACCGCCCGCCTGCCGTGTAAGATAAGCGTTGACGTTAATCATGAAACCGGAGTAGCAAAATTTATTTTGCTAGTAAGCGTACGCCATCGGGTCACGCGCAAAATGAATTTTGCTACTCCATCATCTAAAAGGAGTATTCCCATGCGCCGCCTGAAAATTGCCCTGAAGCTTGCCGTTTTTCTGCTCATCGCCCATTGCGCGTTGCCCGTTGCCGAAGCGCGAATCATCATCGTGCCGCCGGAGCCGCCGCACCTGCCCATGCCGAGGCCCGTACCGCCGTCGGTGCCGCAAATCTCCGTCTCCGAATATAGCGTCGAGACCGATATTGACCGGCAAGTCGCGCACGTCCGCATCAAACAAGTCTTTAAGAATGACACGAATCAGCAGTTGGAAGGCACGTTCATCTTCCCGCTGCCCGCCGACGCGCAGGTCTCCAACTTTACGATGATCGCCGAAGGCAAGCGTATGGAAGGCGAGATTCTGGACAAAGACGAAGCCCGCCGCATCTACGAGTCCATTGTGCGGGCCAACCGCGATCCGGCCTTGCTGGAATACATTGACCACAAGCTGTTCCGGGCGCGCGTCTACCCCATCCCGCCCAAAGCCAAACGGACGCTGGAATTCAGCTATGACCAGATTCTCAAGGCCGAAAACGGGCTGGTCGAGTTCTTCTTCCCGCTCGGCCACGAAGCGCGCGAACTGCATCTGGACCGCTTCGTCTTTACCGTCAACCTCAAGTCCGATATCCCGCTCAAAACCATCTATTCGCCGACCTATGATGTCAATGTCACCCGCCGCAGCGAGACGGATGCCCGCGCGACGCTGGATATGAGCAAAGGCGCGCTGGATCAGGATTTCCTGCTTTATTATTCGCGTTCGGCCAAGGATATGGATTTGACGCTGCTGACCCATCGTCAATCCGGTCAGGACGGCTTTTTTACGGCGCTGGTCACGCCCGACCCTGATTTTAGCGCGCAAAAGGGCTTGCCGAAGGATTTTATCTTTGTGCTGGATACGTCCGGCAGTATGGAAGGCGAAAAGATCGCGCAGGCTCGCGACGCGCTGGTTTATTGCCTGGGCGCTCTGGGCGCGCAGGATCGCTTTAACATCGTCAACTTTGAATCCACGGTGAATTCGTTTTATCCAAAGCTGATGCCGGCTTCGGCGGCCAACATCGGCGAGGCCAAACGGTTTGCCAAGTCGCTGCAAGCGCGAGGCGGCACGTTTATTGACGGGGCTTTGCAAGAGGCATTCGGGATGATTAAAAACTCGGAGCGGCCGGCGCAGATCGTCTTTTTGACCGATGGCCTGCCCACGGTCGGCGAGGAAAACGCGGCGGTGATTGCCAAAAATGTCAAGCAACGCAATCGCTATGAAGCCCGGCTGTTCACTTTCGGCGTCGGCTACGATGTCAACACGCTCTTGTTGGATATGCTGGCCGAGCAGAATCACGGCGCGTCTGACTATGTCCGCCCCGGCGAGAATATCGAAGTCAAAGTCTCGCGGCTGTACGAAAAAATAAGCAAGCCGGTGTTGACGGATGTGGCGCTCAAGTTTGGCCTGCCGACGTATGACGTTTACCCGCCGGTGATTGGCGATATGTTTGCCGGCGGCCAGGTCATCGTTGTCGGCCGCTATCGCCGGGCCGGGCCGGTGGCGCTGACTTTGACGGGCGAATCTGGCGGGCGGGTGCATAGCTGGACTTACGAGACCAAATTTCCGGAGCGCGAGTGGGACAATGCCTATATTCCGCGCTTGTGGGCGTCGCGCAAGATCGGCTATCTACTGGATCAAATCCAGATGCATGGCGAAAAAGACGAATTGGTCAAGGAGGTGGTTAAACTGAGCGAGCAATACGGCATTATCACGCCCTACACGTCATACTTTATTCAGGAAGAGCGCAGCCTGAGCCGTTGGGACGAAGATCGCAGTTCGCAGCGTTCGCGGGTGGAAGATCAAGTTCGCAGCGAAGCCAAACGCGAGTCCGGCGAAAGCGCGGTGGCCGGCTCCATGGCCAAGAATCAACTGAAGCAATCGGCCCAAAATTATGGGTACAAAGCGGATTCCGAGGCGCTTGCGGCTGCGCCTCCGGCGGCTTCACAAAGCTATTCCGGCGGACGCGCTTTTTCGCAGCCGGCCAAACCGACGGAACCCGCCTTCAAAGATACGCAGCAAAAGCTGAAGCAATCCACCACGCGCAACTATTTCTTTTCGGACGGCTATTGGGTGGACAACAACCATTCCAAGACGAATACTTTGATTCGGATCAAGCCATTCAGCGAGGCCTACTTTGAACTGCTCAAGCGCAAGCCGGAACTGCGCACGGAGTTGTCGGTCGGCTCACAAGTGATTGTGGCGCTCGGCAAAGTGTCGGTGCAAATTGATGAGAAGGGACAGGATAAGCTGCTGGCAAAGGATTGGACGCTTTTGGAGAGTGGCAAGTAGTGTTAAGTTCACGCTAATAGCCACGAAATACATGAGTTAAGACCCGACGGCTTCTTGAAACCCGTCGGGTCTTAATGTTAGCGGCGTTTTTTTGCAGTTTGCAAGAGTGTTAAGTGACCTGCAAAATGTTTTTATACACGGGCAAGCTGTCATTCCGGCATCTCATTTCACGGCCAAGTGAAATGGTTAAACTTGCGACAGAAGTCAATATTTTCAGAGTTTTCACAAACTTACAGGCGAGAACCTTCGCAGGGTAAGCCAATGGTTATTGAGAAGTTACCAAACAAAAAACAAAAACCATTCAGTTTAAAACGTGTTGATAGACTAAAATGTTTTTGCCTGCGGTTATGTGAATATCAAATTTTTTGACAAACTCACGGCCATTCTCACCAAAGTTGCGGCGCTTGGCCGGTTGTGCAATCAACTCGCTCAGAGCCGCGGCCAGTTCCGGCGCGTTTCCCGGCGGGACAAGCAGACCATTCGCATCATGCCGGACGATCTCCGGGATACCACCGGCGGCACAGGCCACCACCGGCAGCCCCAGCGCCTGCGCATCCAGGATAGACGTGCCCAGGCCCTCTTTTTTAGACGCCAGCACAAAAATATCAAACATCTTAAAAAACGGCCCCACATCGGCCTGAAAACCGGCGAAGATAAATCGCTCTCCCAGACCTAAATTTCCGGCCATCTGCCGCACAGCCGCCTCATCAGGACCGCCGCCAACTGCGCAAAAACAGACATCCTGATGCCGGTCAAGGACGATTTTGGCCGCCTGCAGCAAGTTGGGATAATCCTTGTGCCCGACCATTGCCGCCACGGTACCGATGATGAGATGGCGCTCATTAATCCCCCAACGCTGTTTAAAATCCGGCGGGACTTCGACGCTTTGAAAACGACTCAAATCCACACCGCTGGGCACTACCACAATTTTATTCGGCGCAATGCCGTCCATCAGTAAAACATCGCGGATTTTATTGGATATACACACGATTTTGTGGATGTTGGGGTGGTTGTATTTCCAGCGGCTAAAAAAGCCGTTTAGTGAAAAGTCTACCCGCCGCACGGCAATCAGCTTTAATTTGCGCCGGAAAAGCCGCGTCCAAAGACCAATCGCCGCGGCATGAGCAGAGTGCAAATGCAGCAGTTCAAAGCCGTGCCGCCGACATAAACGGGCAATTTTCCAGCCGGCAATCATATCCCATTCGCCCCTCATCAGCACCGGAAAATGCGGCAGGTTTTTCCTCTGAAAATAAGCGGCTAATTCGGACCCGGGTTGGCAGATAAAGGCGGTATGATGCCCGCGCTCCAGCAGCTTTTCAAAAAGATAAACCGCCTGTTGCTGACCGCCGCGCCAAGTGCGTTCAGTATCAATGTGCAAAACGCTTAATGCTTTTTCTCCCATAGCTTTACATACTTCAAATAAACGCCAAAGGCGGAGTTAAGGGACAGAATCAAGCCGGCTTTGCCATCTAAAAATCCGGCCTGCAACAGATACATTTTGATAAATTTGGCCACACCCGACAAAATAGCGTAGGATAATACGCCATGCTTGCCTTTTTGCAACAAAGTTTCCGCGCCTAACTCGCTATACCGATCCATCTTGCTGATGTGTGTACTGAGTGTGGGATAAGTGTAATGCAGTAAGGGCGCTTCGATGCGGCCTTTGCTGCCGCGTAACACCACAAATTCGTGCACTAACCGGTCATTAAAATTGCCCAACCGGCGATTAAACAGGCGCAGCGGATAGTCACGATTCCACCCGCAATGCCGGATCATTCGCCCCAGATAAAACGAGGTGCGCCGGATTTCGTAGCCGTCAAAATCCGGCTGCCGCAAAATGCGTTCGATCTCGGTCCGCAGTGCCGGCGTTACTTCTTCGTCGGCGTCGATGGAAAATATCCAATCGTGCCCGGCGGCATTGACGGCCAGCTTCTTGACCGGCCCGAATCCTGCCCATTCAGCCTGAACCGTCCGGCAGCGGTAGGCCCGGCAAATTTCCACTGTGCCGTCGGTCGAGCCGGAATCGGCCACAACGATTTCGTCGGCCCAGGCCACGGATTTCAGGCAGCGCTCGATATTTTTGGCTTCATTTTTGGTGATGATGACAACAGACAGCGGATTCATTGTGCGTGACTTTTCGAGGACGATGAACCCTAAGGGTTTTGCTTTTCAACCCTTAGGGTTTGTCAATGTGCAGAAAAAAACCTAAGGGTTAAGCAGCGAAACCCTTAGGGTTGTCTAAGGCTTACACCTGATAACGCGCACGCAAAATATCGACATGATGCCGTTCATGTCCGGCAATGATATATGCTAACGCTCGCACACTGACCGGATTGTTATTGGCAACACCGGTTCGTTGCCAGGCCGCGCTGTCAAAGCCGTTAAGTAACGCAATACTTGTCTGACGCACGTGCCCCCATTCGGCCAGCAGTTCTGCGAACGGGCGGCGGTCAAAGCCGGCGCATCGAACCCAGTCGTTTTCTTCAAAGCCGGGCAGCGGGGCAGCATCGCCGCGGGCAAACCACAACGCCCGAAAAGCCATGACCCGCTCGGCGTCACTCATGTGGCCCATGACTTCTTTAATGCTCCATTTTTCCGGGGCATAGCGGAAAAAGGAGCGATCCTCGCTCACCGTGGCTAAGAGCGCAGTGGTTTGATTAAATTGCGCTTCCAGAATTGAAACAATATCCCCGGCCGGAACTAACTGAATGTAACTGTCAAAAGAATTGGCATATTCGGTTGAAGCCGGTCGGGTACTACGATCCAGGGGATTGTTCATGAATGGTCTCCAGTTTTTTAATTCGTTGTTCGAAAATATCCAACAATTTGTGCATTAATCGAATGTCGCGCTTTTCCGCCTGGGAACGGCCAAAAAAGCGTTGGAATCGTGATTTAAAATTTATCGCACTATCACGGGGCGTAAACCCTGCTACATCAACAGCTTGTGTCAAATGTTGATAAAAGTGCTCCAATTCGCCTTGAGAGGCCAGGTCTAATTGACAATCGGCCTGTGTATCGTTCTGTTCGACAAAAAAAGTATGGGCATAGATCATGACGGCCTGAGCCAGATTCAAAGACGGTTTGGTGGTTGCGGTAGGAATTGAGGAGTGAAAATTGCAGCGATCTAACTCGTCGTTGGACAGTCCGCTGCTTTCGCGACCAAAAACAATGCCCACCGGGTGATCAACCGCCAACGGTTTAAGCGCGGCGCCGGCCTGCTGGGGAGAAAGCAACGGTTTTTTGAGACTACGCGGGCGTTGGGTGGTGCCGATAATCGTTTGCAGATCGCTCACAGCTTCGGCAAAGGTGGCTACGGTTCGGGCGCTTTCCAAAATATCATCGGAGCGATGCGCCAACCAGTGCGCTTCCTGCCAGTCCCGCTGAATTGGGTTGACCAGAATCAACTTTTTGAAGCCACACGTCTTCATCGCCCGCGCCGCGGCACCAATATTACCGGGCGTTTCCGGCTCTACCAAAATAAAATGCAGGTTTTCGCGAATTTTCTCAAATCGTTCGGTAAATGGAATTCGCAACGCATCGCGCTCAAGGTCTTCCACGCATGGGCTCACTTTCAAATGCAAAAGATCGGCGCTGCTTTTGCGTCAGGCTCAATTTCAGGTTAAAATTTCAGAGGCAATTTATCCACAAAGCTTGCTGTTGTCAACACTCTTTTGCATCGGAGTTTGACTTCACTTTAGGGATCGAACATTCAAAATCCAACAGCCTCTGTTACACGCTCTTTTTCTATCGAGCTTAACGGCTCTATTTCCAGCAGGCGAAAAAATTACCTCGATAGATCGACCGTCCGGTTTTTTTATTTTCAGGCATCTGTCCGAAATTTATTGTGTGACAAATTGGCTAATAGAAGCAATTTTTTCAAGAAATGTCACTTCCACCAGTACCAGACCTTAAAAAAGACTTGTCAATTTATAAAACGTTTGCTACAATTGTATATGAAGTTACGTCATTTTCTTAAACAAATTTATTAAGTATTTCGGCTCATGGGACAAGATAGTGAAATAAGGGAATCGTGCACAACGCAAGCTGAAGATATGTTTAATATTCCGGAGATCCGGCAGCGTTTGCAGAAGATGTTACCGGCGGGACGGTTTGCCCATACTCTGGGAGTGGCCGTTACGGCGCTGGAATTAGCCCGGCGCTACGGCATCAACGACGCCAACCTGATTGAGACCGCGGCGCTGTTGCACGACTGCGGCAAGGCGATTCCGGGCAGCGAAATTATTGCCTACGCCCGGACACAGCGCATCCCTATCGAAGCCGACACGGCCATGCTGGGGCCGGAGCTATATCATTGCGAAGTGGGCGAGTACATCGCCCTGGAGCGTTTTGGCATTCGTCATCCCCTGGTAACGGAAGCGATTCGTTACCACGCAACCGGTAAGCCGGGCATGGCTGATTCTACAAAACTGATTTTTATGGCCGATTGTATCGAACCGACCCGCAGCTTTCCCGGCATTGAGGAGCTGCGGCGTTACACACAACTCGACTTTGCCGATGCTTTGAAGCAGATTGCCCGTTTTAAGCTGCACTATTTGCTGGATAACAATCGACAAATTCACCCACGGGCAGTCCAAACCTGGAACGATTTAAATAAAAGGCTTTTCTAACAAGATTGTGGAGAAAAGTTAGCTTTCCGGCACGGCAATTCTTTTGCTTCCACAAACATGTTTCATGAGCCTGATGAGGTCTAATTATGGCGGATAATCCTGGTGGGTCAAAAGCCCACGAACGTTTGATAGATATTACCATCGGTCTGCTGGTGCTGGCGATTATTGTATTAGCGGTTTCTTTTGTCCGTTCCTGTAACCAGATTGCGACCGGTCCGGAAGTTGTCGAAGAGGAGTCTACGACCGTAGCGGTCAAGCCGGATAAGGGGTCTGAGCCGTCCGAAGTTTTGGCCAACCTGATTCCAAAAGATGGGACGATGTACGAAGAGGGTCCGGTAACGGTCGAAATCTTAAACGGATTAGGAAAGAGTGGTCTGGCTTTTCTTATTCGCGATTATTTATTGGCGACTTTTAATCGTCGGATTGATGTTTTAAACTATCAAAATGCGGTTTGTTTTGAATATCAGGAAACCATGATTGTTGACCGGCGGGCCCCGTTTTATGACGACAAGGTCAAAAATCTGCAGGCGTTAACCGGGATCACAAATATCGTCTCCCAGCGCTACGAATGCGGAGTGGATGCGTCGATTATTTTGGGGTATGATTGGGAAAAGTACTTCCCGGAAGTTGCGAACAATATAAAGAAAAAGTAGACCTTCAATCTTTGCCTTTTGAGCAAAAAAAAATCTGACCGCAGAGTTCCGCCAAGTTTTCTCTGCGAAACTTCGCGCCACACTTTGCGAAACTCTGCGGTTACCTCGCTAAAACACAATACGCTGGCCTTGCTCGGCAAAGATAAGCACCAAAGTCAAATCGTTGCGTATTTCTAACTGCTTTTTGATAATCTCCCGCGTATTTTCATTCCGATTTAAGGACGGCTTGATGTGGGTGACAACCACCCGCTGGCCCTCAAGCGCTGTTTGGGGGTGGGCCGGATCTACCAATTTTGCCAGTTGATGCATTTCGGCCATAAACCATTTTGGTGTCAGATGACCAAAAAGTTTATCATCCGGCCGATCATCGGGAAAAGAAATTTCCAAAAAAATTGCCCGTAACTTATCCTCACGAATCAGTGGCGCAACCGCCTGCCACACCTGTTTTATCTTCGCGCTTTTTTCCACGTCGTCCGGCCCGGTATCGCCAAAATAAAGTACGTATTGCCCGTTTGCTTCGACCAGGAAAGCCGTCGAACCGCGCCGGGAATGGCTTAACGGAAACGCCCGCACGTTAAAAGCCGTATTAGGGATTGCGAAGCTTGAATCCGGCAAAAGCCGCTGATATTGATAACGCTTGATTTGGTTTTCACCCTCACTGCCAAAATTACTCCAGATTCGCCCGTTAAAAACATTATCACGAATATCGTCAATCGTATTATCGAGTCCCATAACGGTTTTGTTGCCATCCTCCGGCGAATTAAGCACCATGCCGTTGGTATGATCAAAATGTGAATGGGAAATCAAGTAGGCTTTGATGCCCTCTTTCATCATCCAGCCGGGTACAGACAGCCCGCTTTCGTTCGGTACGGCGACATCAAAAAGACTTCCGGCGGTCTCGGCCTTTTGCAGCCCGGCCAGAACGGTTCCGGCGTCAAAGGCAATAAAGCGATTATCTTGAAATGGGGCTAACAGATAGCATGATAAATCGCTCTCATTCAAACCACCGCCTGCGCCTAACACAATTGTTTTGAAATTTGGCATCCGCCGTTCACCACCCGGCTGACGCTGATCTGCCCTAAGCGACGAAGCTACGACAAGTCCGGCTAACGCCAGTGTAAAAAAATAGTTGCGCCACATATCTCCTCCATTTGTTTGGATAAAAAGACGACCAATATTATTAAGTTAAGCCACGGCGGAATTGTCATGTCGGAAGCATCTTCTTTTTTGGTTTATGGGATAATAGTGAAACCTTGCGAAGGCTTAATTTGAAATCTGCATGTTTTGTGCACTGAAGCCTTCGCAAGGTTGGATTTCACAAATTTGTCCCATGAGCCTCTTTTTTTATAGTGCGGCGCTTGATTTGAAAAGGATTATCTCTCGTCGCAATATGCTTGAAAAGCCAAAGGACTTTTCCAGAATGACGGCATGGCCGAGTTTTCTTAACTTAATGGCATTGGCATAAACAACCTATGACTACACATCTTGCAATTTAAGAAAAACAAATATCTAGCGCCCGAATTAATTTTGAAAGTGACAAGCATCTTTTTTTCGACTATTTTAATAACTGTGCTGATTTGCTTAAAGTTTTTAACTTAGTTGCAATTATTGCATTTAAAAAGGAGTGTAGCGTAATGGATTGGATAACTGATCCACAGGCTTGGATCGCCCTATGCACCCTGACGGCGTTGGAAATCGTGCTGGGTATCGATAACATTGTTTTTATTACAATTCTGGCCGGGAAATTGCCGGCGGAACAGCGCGAAAAGGCCAAAACCATTGGCTTGGGTCTGGCCATGTTTACCCGTATTCTGCTGCTGTTTTCCATCACCTGGATTATGAAGTTGACTGCGCCGCTTATTACGATTCTGGGCAATGAAATTTCGGGGCGTGATCTTATTCTGCTGATTGGCGGACTCTTTTTGATTGCCAAGAGCACCCATGAAATTCACGACAAGCTGGAAGGCGAAGAAGCTCAGGAAGGCGAAGTGAGGGCAGCGGCCTCCTTTACCAGCGTTTTGATTCAAATTATGCTGCTGGACATTGTTTTTTCGTTAGATTCGGTTATTACGGCGGTGGGCATTGCCGACCGGCTCATTATCATGGTTTTGGCGGTCGTTATTTCGGTTATTATCATGATGATGGCGGTGGGCAAAGTTAGCGCTTTTGTGGATCGGCATCCGACAATAAAGATGCTGGCGCTTAGCTTTTTGGTTTTGATTGGCACGACCTTGATGGCCGAAGGGTTGGAGGTCCATTTTCCCAAAGGCTATGTCTACTTTGCCATGGCTTTCTCCATTTTTGTAGAAATGCTGAACATTAAAACGCGCAAACACGCGCAACCCATCGTACTACATAAAAAGTATGTGGATGGGCCGCCCGCTTAAACTTGGAGGACAGTATGCACAGCCATCGATTCGACAAAACGGATATTCGACTTTTGGAAATTCTGCAGCAGCGGGGACGGACCAAGCGCAATACCCTTTCCGAAGACGCTCACCTGTCGATTCCGACCATTAGCGAACGTCTGCGTAAGCTGGAGGAATGTGGCGTTATTCGCAGCTATAATGCTATTTTGGATGCAAAAACGGTCAATTTGGGCGTAACTGCTTTCATTTTTGTCATTACGGAATCGTCCACCCATTATGCGGATATTATTAAACACGCCACCGAACATGAAGAAGTTCAGGAATGCCATGCCGTTACCGGCGATGGCTCCCATTTGCTCAAAGTGCGCACCCAGAATACCTCTACATTAGAGCGCTTGTTGTCGCAGATTCAGACCTGGCCCGGCGTCAAAAATACGCGCACCAGCATCGTCCTGTCCAGCCCTAAGGAGACAACCATCCTGCCGTTGAATCAACTGCTTGAGCAGATTAAGGATGAATAATTCGGCGATGCGCACATAGTCAAAAACTGAAGTTAGACCTTGTGATGCATGTTGCAAGGTCTAATTTCTTTTGCGGAAGTAAAAATGAGTCCGCGCTAATTAAATAGCATTTTCGAGTGAGCTCAAGCTTGATTTGGAAAAACTTTTCAAAATGTCAATTTGACAGGTCTGGTCATTCTTTGATTAAAAATTAAATTACGCTATCGAGGAAAAAATGTCCCTACTGCATGGTTTTACGCTCGTACGCGAGCAAACAATTGCCGAGCTTAGTTCGCAGGCCAAATTATATCGCCACGAAAAAACCGGCGCAGAAGTTCTGGCCCTGCTCAATGCGGATGAAAACAAAGCCTTTGTGGCCGCTTTCCGTACCTTACCGGCCGACCACACCGGCGTGGCCCATATTTTGGAGCACTGTGTTTTAAGCGGCTCGCGCAAATATCCCTTAAAAGAGCTTTTTGTTGAGTTAATCAAGTGCTCGACCGCTACCTATCTAAACGCTTCTACCGGGTCGGATCGGACGGTTTATCCCTGCGCCAGCCAAAACTTGCAGGATTTCTACAACTTAATGGATGTTTATTTAGATGTTGTTTTCCATCCACTGCTGACCCGGCAAACTTTCGAGCAGGAAGGTTGGCATTATGAAATGGAGAATCCGGACGCGCCTTTAAATTTTCGTGGCATTGTTTTTAATGAAATGAAGGGCGCTTATGCCAACCCGGACTCGCTTTTATATCGGGAAAGTTTGGCGGCCTTGTTTCCGGACACGGTTTACGGCAAGCACTCCGGCGGTCGTCCGGCCCACATCCCGGAGCTTTCCTATGAACAATTCTGCCAGTTTTATAGCGATTACTATCATCCTGCCAATGCGCGTATGTTTGTCTACGGCGATCTGCAAATTGAACAGGCGCTGGCGCAAATTAATGCCGCGATTGGGGAATTTGAACGCCGTTCGGATCTGCCCACAGTCGCATTGCAGCCGCGCTTTTTGGCGTCGCGCACGATTTCCCTGCCATATATGGCCAGTGGCCCGGCCATTAATCATAAAGCTTATGTCGTTATAAACTGGATGTTAAATGCTGTCGAAGACCCGGTTGATACGTTGGCGCTGTCAATTTTTGCCCATTGCTTGCTTGGTTCGCCGGCCTCACCCTTGCGCAAGGCTTTGCTGGATTCCGGATTAGGTGAGGGACTGGCCGGCTGGCCTAATTTTGGCCTGCGGCAGCCGGTTTTTGCCGCCGGTTTGAAGGGTGTTGGACTGGACAATGCAGCCGCGGTTGGGCCGTTGATCCTGGATACATTGACTCGACTGACCCAGGACGGGATTGATCCGGAAATGATCGAGGCCGGCATCAACAGTCTGGAGTTTGGCCTGCGGGAAAATAACGCCCACGGCGGTCAACGCGGCATCAATCTGATGGAGCGCGCTCTGGAAGCCTGGATTTTTGATGGCGATCCCTTCGCCTTACTGGCTTTTGAAGCGCCCCTGGCGGAGTTAAAAAATCGGTTTTCCACCGATCCGCGCTATTTGGAAAACCTCATTCAGAATCAACTGCTCACCAATCCGCACCGTGTTACGATCCAGTTGTTGCCGGATTCCGGCTTGCAAACCCGTGAGGAAACCGCAGAAAAAGAACAGCTTGCCACGCAGCTCGCCGCTATGACGGAATCGGAGCAGGCAGCCGTTGTCACGAATACGGGGGCTTTGAAAATCTTTCAGGAAACACACAATACGCCGGAAGTTTTGGCCGCGCTGCCCGTTTTGCGTCTGACGGATTTGGAAAAAAGCGCGCGGACAATTCCCCAGGAAAAAGAATGGGTAGCCGGTTGCCGGACCTTATTTCACCCCCAGCCAACCAACGGCATTGTCTACTTGGATTTGGGGTTGGATGCGCGGGCGCTGCCGCAGGAATTGCTGCCGTATCTGACTGTTTTTGGTCGGGCTTTGTTGGAAATGGGCACCCAGACCCAAAGTATGGTCAAACTGGCCCAACGGATTGAGCGAACGACCGGCGGCATCTATCCGCGCTTGTTCGTCAGCGAAACGCGTCAGGCGGATCAAGACGGGCCGGCGCGTTTGTTGATCGGCGGTAAGGCAACCCTGGCCAAAAGCCAGGAATTGTTGAATATCTTGCGCGATATTTTATTGACGGTGAACTTCAATGATCGCGAACATTTCCGACAAATCGTGCTGGAAGACAAGACCCGGCGGCAATCGCGCCTGCAGTCCGATAGTCAGGCTGTGACGCGGCGTATCCGGGCTCATTATAGTACTTCCGGTTGGTTTGATGATCTCATCGGCGGTTTTGCCAGTATCAATGTTTTAAAGGAACTGTCCCAGGCAATAGAGACGAATTGGCCGGAAGTCTTGCAGAATCTGGAAACGATCCGTCACTTGCTGGTTAACCGGGCCGGAATGTTGGTAGGCGTGACGCTGGAAGATTCGGCCTGGCCGGGATTTAAGAAACAACTGGCGGATTTTTTGACCGAACTGCCGGCCCAACCCTTTGCCGCCCAAACCTGGCGCTTACCGGCGATGTCGGCCAATGAAGGCTTTATCATCCCCTCGCAGGTGAACTACGTGGGCAAAGGGGCCAATCTGTTTCAGCACGGCTATACTTTGCACGGCTCGACGGCGGTGATCCGCGCTTGTTTGAACACAACTTTTTTGTATGAAAAAATCCGGCAGCAGGGCGGCGCCTATGGTGGATTTGCCACATTTGATACAATTACCGGCGTTTTTTCTTTTGCCTCGTATAGGGATCCAAATCTGCTGGAAACGCTCGGCCATTACGATAACTGCCCCGACTTTTTGCGCCAACTTCGGCTGACGGACAACGAGCTGCAGCGCCACATTGTCAGCGTTGCCGGGCGAATGGACAGCTATATGCTGCCGGATGCAAAGGGATTTGCCGCCCTCATCCGCTATCTGGTTGGGGAAGACGACGCTTTTCGTCAGCAGTTCCGCGACGAAGTCTTTGCCACAGGGCCGGCGCATTTCCAGGCCTTCGCCGAAGCGCTCGAGGCTGTTCGGCGCGATGGGCATACGGTGGTGATGGGCGCGGAAGATCGGCTGCAGGCTGCCAATGCCCAACACCCGCAGCCGTGGTTGCAGTTAAGTCAAGCTTTTTAATAAAAATTTACAGGTAGGCAGACGCGGGCAATGTGACCCTTCGGTTTGGGTGCAAGTTACCTTATCATTTCCAGTGTTGGTATTGTACCGAAACTGCTTCAGCAACAAAAAAGCCGCTACCCATTCCGGGCAGCGGCTTTTTTGTTCAAGCAAACAGACGGCTTTAGACCGTAGCTGTTTTGGCCGGAACGGCTTTTCGGGTATCCAGCTTTTGGGCCAGTACCGCCACAATCTCGGTCAGCTTGTCGACCTTATCTGTCAGCTCTTTCACTTCCGAGTGCGATGAGACGCCGAGCGGCTGAATAACGGCATCGCGGACGCCGCGCACCTTGTCGCCGACAAATTGGGTGGCCTGATCCAGCCGGGAGTCGGCCGGAGCTTCCTTGGCCCCTTTGGCCTCTTTGCGACGATTCGCCCGTTCGACCTTGCGACCTTTTTCCACAAGGTCTTTGCCGGTTTCCACGGCTTTTTGATACAGCTTGCTGCTTTCGTCGCCAACAGCGGCGTAGACACCTAATCCGGCGAACCAAACGTTCTTCGATTTTTCGACGACGTTGTCTTGAACCTTCTTAAAATTAAAGCGATCCTTTAACATAATAATCTCCTTTTTTAGCGACCTGACAGGTTTTCAAAACCTGCCGGGTCTGATCTATTGAGTGGGTTAAACTTACGACTTTTTTTCCACGGCAGTTTGGATTTGATCCAGCTTTTCGGCCAGCACCATGACAATATCGGTCAGCTTGTCGACTTTTTCAGTCAAGTCTTTCACTTCTTCTTTGGACGAAATGCCAAAGGGTTGAATCACGGTTTGACCAATATTTTTAATCTGGCCTTCCACAAATTTGACGGCTTCGTCCATTTTGGATGTGGCTGTGGACGCGCTGGACTTGGCCTGTTTACGGCCTTCCTTTTCGATCTTCTTGCCTTTTTCGACCAAATCCTTACCTTTTTCAACAAACTTATCGAACATTTTGGCTCCTTCCGCTTCGACGGTGGAAAACACGCCCAAACCGGCCAGCCAAATATCCTCGGATGTGCCGACGACTTCTTCCTGAATTTTCTTCAGGGAAATTTTTTTCTTCTCAACGGTTTTTTCGGTAGACATAGTAAACTCCTTTCAAGAGTGGTTTCGACCATTTCGGTCTGACTTCATTTATGGACACTTGATAACGTTAATTACGACAATATCCTTGGAACTTCGACATTCTCTTCGACTTTTGGCGTTTGCGGCGCTGCCGGCTCGGTCGGCGTTGGCGGAGCGGCATCCGTAGTTTGCGCCAGTTTGCCAATCAGCGCTTCCAGCGATTCGACCCGCTTTTTTAACTCATCCACCTCGGTGGCTTGCTTGCGGCCAAAAAATTTGGTGAGCGAGGTCGGAACCATCGGCGCAAGGTGATCAATCCCTTGCTTGACCTGTTTCAGGCTGCCGTCCAGCACTTGATTGCTCCAGCGAATGACATCATGCAGCATTTCTTTGGATAGAGGATTGCGGCCGTGCTTGCCTTCTTCAAAAATGACCTGAGTTAGTGTTTGCGTGGTGATATCGGCCTCATTGGTCATATCGATCACGTGAATGTCATTCCCTTCTCGCACCAGCGCCGCAATCTCTTCCAGCGACACGTATCTGCGATCCTCGGTGTCATACAGTTTACGATTTTCATAGCGCTTAATTACTCGGCTCATTTTTAGCTCCTGCGTGGGCTGCCGACAAAGCAGCAGTGATATTTGGTTCATTGTAACGCTTCAATAATAACACATTGCGTTATAAATGTCAAGCATAATTTAACGCATTGCGTAAAATTATTTTATTTTTCGAAATTCCGGCGCAATAAAAAACCCGCTGGAGTTTGCTTGTCCAACGGGTCTTTTGCTGCTATAATTTCCAAATCCTGACACACTTATTTACTGGTCATTTCCTCTACGCCTTGCCAATTTTCCGGCACACCTTCGGTTAACAGCGTGGCGCAGCGATTCAGATAATGGATGGCGGCTTTGTCGCCCGGATTGACATCCCGTACCCGCTTGAAGCAAGTCAGAGCGATAATCAAATCTTGTTGATAGTAGCGCAGCAGGCCTTCGTCAAAGTCAGTTTTTGTTTGCAGTTTCAGGCGGATGGATTCTTCGGAATCGCCGCTATACACGTCATATATTGACACCGCCAGCTTTTTGCCTTTAACCTGTACTTTCCCCAGAAAGCGATATTTCAACTGCTCACGATTCGGCACACCGGCCAATGTGAACTCGCTCATCAAAATAGATGCGCCGTAAATTTTGGTTAGCCCTTCCATTCGCGCCGCTGTGTTGACGGTGTCCGCCACAACGCCCGCCTCCATCCGCTTGCCGTCGCCAATGATGCCCATCATCAAAGAACCGGTATGGATGCCGATGCCGATTTGAATCGGCTTTCGTTTTTTGATGGCGCGCTCCACGTTATACTGGGCTAAGCGGCTTTGCATTTCAATTGCGGCTTGGACGGCATCGCTTGGTTTTTTAGGGAAAAGCGCCATGATACCATCGCCGTAATATTGGTTTACAAAGCCATTATTTTCCTTGATCGCCGGTCCTACGCGGCTCAGGTAACCATTGATAAAGCTAAAGGTATCCTGCGGCGTCATGGATTCGGCCAGCGTGGTGTAGGATCGAATGTCGGAGAACAGCACGGTCATTTCGCCATGAATCTGGTCGCCCAACTGAATGTCTAAGATGGAGTCCCGGCCCAGGGCATGGAAAAACTCATGGGGAATGAAGCGGCCATACGCGCTGTTAATCCGCAATAGGTTCAAGTGCGTTTTGATGCGGGACAATAACTCGGCTTTGGAGAAGGGCTTGGTCAGATAATCGTTCGCGCCGGCCGCCAGGCCCTGTACTAAATCCGTTGTTTGATTTTTGGCGGTGACCATTAAAATCGGCAGTTCATTGGGCAAAAACTTTTGGCGTATGGCCTGGCAGACTTCGTAGCCGGAAACACGCGGCATCATGACATCCAAAAGGATCAGGTCAAACTGTTGTCCGCTGGCGATAAGCCGCATCGCCTCCTCGCCGTTCATAGCCTGGGTAATGCGGTAGTTGGCTGCCAATAAATGATTGGCCAGCACTTGCTGATTAACGGGCTCGTCGTCTACGACTAATAAGTGAAATTTTTCATCGCTGGGCGCTAGTGCAAAATCATCATTAGCGGACACATGTACCCGGGCAATGGTCTGCATGGAGATTACCGACTCCAGTGGCTGGGTTTGGATAGGTTGCGCTTCCGAAAGGGACTTCGGCCATTCGTGGCTGGTTGCGGCTGCTGTTTCCGAAGCTGTGTGCGATTGTGCGATATGGGAAGTTGCTGCTTCCCTGGGCTGATTTGCCGCAATCGGCATGGTAAAGGCAAATGTAGAGCCTACGCCTGCTTGGGATTGGACTGTGATGGCGCCACCATGCAACTCCACCAACTGACGGGTGATGGATAAGCCCAGTCCCGTTCCGCCGTACTGGCGGGAGTTTGCATCTTCCAATTGCTCAAAAGATTTAAACAGACGCTCAAAATTCTCCGGCGCAATGCCAATGCCGGTGTCCGTGATTGCAATCGTTAGCAGGGAAGAATCCGCCGACGTTTGGCAATGAACAGCTACCTTGCCAGTTTCCGTAAATTTAATGCCGTTGCCAACCAGATTGTACATAATCTGCTGCAAGCGGTTTTCATCGGCGTAAACGCAGGGCGCATCCAGCGGAATTTGATTTTCCAGCTCCACTTTTTTGCCATGAATTAACGGACGGGATAGGGTCAAAACCACATCGGTCAGGGTCCGAATGTCTACCTGCCCCCGTTCCAGCCGAATTTCGCGGGTTTTTAGTTTGGAAAAATCCAGCACATCGTTGACCAGATTGGCCAGCCGCCGTCCGCTGGCGATGATGAGCTCCAAATTGGCGCGGGCCATCGCCGAAATATCGCCGGACGAGCCGTCGGCCATGGCCTCGGCCAGCCCAATAATGCCGTTTAATGGCGTCCGCAGTTCGTGCGATGTATTAGCCAAAAAGTCGTCTTTGAGACGATCCAGTTGCCGCAATTTTTCGTTGATGATTCGTTCTTTTTCCAATTGCCTGAGCATCTGCCGTATTCGCCAATGATGCGCCATAAAGCCTAAGCCGCCGATGCAGCAGATGTAGATTAAATACGCCCACCAGGTTCGATACCACGGCGGTAAGACCTTAAACCGATAAGCATTACCCGCGCTGATCACGCCGTAAATATTGCGCGCGCGAACCTGGAAAGTATAGCTGCCTTCGGATAAATTGGTATAGATGGCGTAGGGCTGGGCCGACCAGTCGCTCCAACGCTCTTCAAAACCTTCTAAAGTATACTGATACCGATTGTGCGCTTCGCCTTCAAAACTCGGCGCGGCTAACGCAAAGCGGATCGCATTATGCGTGTACGTAAGGGTTATGGGCAGCGCACCGGCGGCGTCATGCCCAAAAAATACGACAGAGTCCGGGCTGACGGTGACTTGCTGGATCAGCGCTAAAAAAGCAACGTGCGCATTTTTAAGAATGCGGGTATCATAACGGATCAGTCCTTCCGAGCTGTGGAGCCAGACAATGCCGGAAGTTTCCGGGTAGCCGCCACGCGGGGAAAAATCCGTCAGTCGCGCTAAGCCAAAGCTTTTCTGATCCCATGTATAGGCATCGTTAGCCAGCCGCTTGGCGAATCCAAAGTGGTCACCCATATCCAGCATCACATTTCCATCCGCGATTTCGACCAGATTGCTAATGCTTGTCCAGCTTGCATTCTCGATAGAAAAAGAAGGCATATTCTGATGAAAACGGTCCGCTGCAGAATCATACCAATACAACGCGTCGCCGGCACGAAAAAACGGCTGCCCGGCTATAGCAGCGACCCGAATATTACGCGGCGGCAAACCATTATCAGCGGTAAAACGCTTTGTTTGTACCGAATCCAGCCAGCCGTTCATTGTCTGCAATCCGGCATCCGCCGCAAATGTCAGACGGAGGACGCCTTGATATTGATTGGCTGTGCCAAGCCAGACTTGTCCGGCGGCATCTTCTACCACGCTGGAAATCGTTTCGTCTATGTCCCGGATTTGCCCAAGTTTTTGCCATTGGCCGCCGATAAACTGCAGCAAGGATACACCGGCCCGCTGTCCCACATATACAATATTCGGAAATTTGTAAGATTGGCCCAGCCCGAAGGAAGTGTTCGCCATAATGACACTACCGCTTTCGCTCCGGATATGATAGACCCCGTCAAACGTGGCGGCCAACAATCCGTTCGGGGTGGACAACAAGGCATAACATGAGCCTTTTAGCCCAGTTACCGCTGCAAAGCGGTGACCGTTCCAATAACTTAAACCGACATCGGTTGCCACATACAGCACACCGGCATGACGGACAGTGGCGCGAACCGTGCTGTCGATACCAAGCCGCGCATCTAAAATCGTGATAGGGGAAGGCCACTCTACCCGGCTTAAGCCGCGATTTAAGGCCAGCCACAGACCGTCTTGCCGATCGACATACAAATTCCAAATCGTGTCATCCGGCAGGCCGTCGGCTTTGGTGAGGTGCAACTGCAGCGTCAGTGAGGTATCGGTC
This sequence comes from uncultured Gemmatimonadota bacterium, assembly GCA_964404765.1. Lineage (GTDB taxonomy): Bacteria > 4572-55 > 4572-55 > 4572-55 > 4572-55 > CAYOLL01. The sequence continues at coordinate 26,190 of CAYOLL010000036.1, forward strand.
AGCAGCAGCCCGCCACGCCAGGTGGCAAAGCCGTAGCCGCCATTGGAAAGTTGAATTGCGTCAAACAAACGATTGTTTTTGAGCAGCGAATCGACAGGGGTTGAGAGCGGGCCGGCAGCCTGATGGTCATACCAGAACAAGCCGTTATCCTGAGTGCCGATTAACAAGCGCCGGACATCCAGCGGCAAAACCGCGCGGATCAGTTTATCGGCAAAATATTCGCCGCCCGGCGCAACTTGCAGCGAATCGTTCTTCAGCGTCATTAAGCCGACTTTTTCCTGATAAACATACAACTGTTCGTTCACCCGAAATGCCATCAGAAACTGGGTTTGGGCCGGCCAAACGCGCACACGTCCGTTTTGCCACAAAAACAACCGGGCGTAGCTGTGAAAATAAACCCCGTCCTGCGTTGGGAAAATATGCCAGACATCGGAAAACTCACGATCATCGACGGGCACATCCTCCAGCAGCGAGCGATAGCGAAGCTGACCTTGTGCATCGGCATGCAGATAGCCAAAGTCCGATTGTGCCCCAACATAGATTGTGCCGGAACTGTCGCAGGCCAGCGCCCGTACAATGCCGCTGTTGGTTGAAATATGCTGCCAGTCAGCCCCGTTATATTGCAGAACCCCGGTCCGATGATTGGCAAAGTACATAACGCCATGCAAATCCTGAGTAATGGCCCAATTTTCATCGGCGCCATTGTACTGGCGGGCGGTATAGTTCTGAATAAAGGGCAGCCCGGTTTCTTCCGCAAGAAGGGTTGCCGGCGGAAGCGCCAAGATTATAAGGCCGAATAATGCCAGCCGTCGAAAAACACATTGCATATTTTTGTCCTAAAAGCGTTCGGTTTACGGTTAAGCAAGTAAAGTAATATGAATGCGTACGCAATGCAATGGTAACTTGTTGATGTCTGCACGTGAAATTTATTAAGCCCAAAAATTTAAATAAAATTTTAGCGATTGATTATCATAACATGCTAATTTTCAGCAGCTTAGTGCTTCTTAGAGTCTTTGTGTTTTTGTGGCTGACGCACAATTCTGGTTGGCTAATGCAAAAAAACTATCCAGAGTTCCGGTAAAAAAAGTTGAAAATTTTTTGTAAAACCACTATTATTAGTGCTCAGACGCAATATTTAGGAATATTTTTAACCAAAGTTGAAAATAAAACCATCGTTTTTATGGAAAAATTGTGGTTGACAAAAAAATATAGCTTCTATATAATAGTAAGGAATTGATAATTTAGCTGTTCCACGATTTTCTTAATATTTTACTTTAAGTTTAAGTTTAAGTTTGCTTGGGTTGCTTATGAGCGCTCGAATTATAGACGGCAAAGAGATCGGTAGTCGGATTCAAACGAAAATTGCGCAAGATGTCCAGAGACTTTTGGCCTTGGGCTGCACACCGGGTTTGGGTGTTATTTTGGTGGGGGAAGACCCGGCTTCAAAAACGTACGTAGGCGCAAAGCAAAAAGCCTGCGAAAAGCTGGGTATCTTTTCGACCACGTTGAACTTAAACGCGGCTATTACGCAAGCCGAATTGCTTGACCAAATCCATGCCTGGAATGAAGATAGTCGTTTTCATGGTATTTTGGTCCAGATGCCGCTCCCGTCACATATTGAAAGTGACGCTATCATTTATGCCATTGATCCACGTAAGGATGTCGACGGTTTTCATCCGATAAATGTTGGCAAAATGATGATTGGAGACGATTCCGGCTTTTTACCGTGCACCCCCGCCGGCGTGCAAAAGCTATTGCAATATAGCGATGTGAATCCGGCCGGTCGTCATGTGGTGATTGTCGGACGCAGCAACATTGTGGGCAAACCGTTGGCGGCGATGCTGATGCAGAAAAAAGACGGCGCTAACGCGACCGTTACCATTTGTCATTCAGGAACAAAAAATATTGTGGATTATACACGTCAGGCCGATATTTTAGTGGCGGCCATGGGCAAAGCCGAGTTCATTAAAGCGGATATGATCAAACCCGGCGCAGTCGTAATTGACGTTGGTGTTAATAGGGTTGCTGACGCTGCACGCAAGAGTGGCTATCGGTTAGTCGGAGATGTTGATTATGACGGTGTGGCGGGAAAGGCGTCGGCAATTACGCCTGTGCCCGGCGGAGTAGGCCCCATGACGATTACCATGCTGTTATATAATACCGTCCGTGCCGCACAACGATTTTTTGAAACACGATCCAAATGAGGGAAAACTTATGCGCATAACCTATCGAATTTTATACGGACTGCTGATTTGGAGCTGGTTGATTCATTCCGTCGGCGCTCAGGAAGCTCAAGAAGAGAAAATCAAATTGATCTATGAGCGAGTGTGGGAAGCGCCGGAAGTCTTTGCGCCCATGATCGAAGCTTATCAAAGGAATCATCCGAATGTAGAGATTGAGTACAAACAAACGCCCATCGCCAACTATATCAGCAACCTCAAGCCGTCGCTGGACGCCGGCGTTGGCCCGGATATGTTTGAAATCCATGCTAACTGGCTGCCCTATTATATTGGGGAATTAATGCCCATCCCTGAAAACGTTTATTCCCAATCCGAATATGCCAGCACCTTCCACGATTTCGTGACCAAAGCCTTTCTGGATAAGGGCCAGTTATGGGCGATTGCGCTGGAAGCCAATACGTTTTCGCTGTTTTATAACAAAGATATTTTCAAGCAAGCCGGTTTGCCGGACATTCCGCCGCGTTCGTGGGATGAACTGATCGAATATGCTGTGGCCATTAAGAATAAGACCGGTAAATACGGTATTGCGCTGGGTACCGCCCGCACCACCCCGCAAGACCACAATGTGTTGGAGATGTTCGCCGTCCAAAACGGCGCGAAACCCATCTCCGACGATTTGAAAAAGTCTATGGTGGATTCCCCGCAGTTTGTTGAGGCCCTTGAATTCTACACCTCATTTGTTACCAAATACGGTGTCTGGCCAGCCAGCACGCTCGAAGGCGGCGCCGCTTTTAAAAGCGGTGACTTGGGGATGTTGATCAACGGAAGTTGGTTTATCAATGCCGCTGTGAGCAGCGGTTTTAATGTGGGTACAGCGAATGTGCCGCAGAAAAATCCGGCCCAGCCCTACACCCATGCGACTTTTTGGGGTGAAGTCGTTTCCAAAGATTGCAAGCATCCGGAGATCGCCTGGGATTTCATCAAATTTTGCTCCAACCGCGATAATGTTCGCCACTTTTTTCGCGAGACCAAACGCCCGCCTTCCCGGCGTGACCTGTTGTATATGACGGCGGACGATCCGGCGGTGCAAATGCTGATCCCGCCTTTTATCAACCAGGCCGTGTATGCCGGTATGTGGTTCAAACCGTGGGAAGATGCCTGGAAAACAGCGCAGTTGGATGCCATCGACGCGGTTATTCTGGCGGGCATGACTCCGGAAAACGCGCTTAAAGTCGCGGCAGAAAAAGAAACCGGACAGCTTGAAAATTATTGGCGGAGCACCGAATATTCGGCGCCGGCCAAAACCATTGAACGCACGGAAGTCAAAGCCGGGCCGAACGAAGACCTTTATACGGTTCTGCCGGGTGACAATCTGCGCCAGATCGCTCAACTTTTCTACAGCGATCCGGATAAGTGGAACAAGATTTACGATAGAAATTTAGATCGAATTATCCACCCGGCTTATATCTACAACGGCCAGGTGCTTATTATCCCTAAAAATTAGTTGCGATACTCTTGGATGATGCTAAGAAAGGAACCGGTTCATGGCTGAAAAACCCGAAAGCGCCCAGGCGAAACCCGCTCAACCCGCCAAGAGCGCGACCCAACCCACTCCGGTGGCCACGCCCTTGAAGCGTCGGACATTGCGGCAAAAGTTCATGACGTTCATTATGATTACAGTTATCGGTATTTTGAGCGTCAACGCTATCGCCACGATCGTCATGAAGACGTTTGAACGGCGCGAACTTATCAAAACCAAGCAGGAAGAATTAGAGCGCGACCTCAAAAACAAGTCCATCATTTATGCGGAGTTTGCCTCACGCAACCTGTTGGCGTTGTATCAGGCCTACTATAATCCGCCATTGACCGGCGCAACGATGGATCCAAACCAGGCTTTCAAGAAATTTTTTGTCACGCCGATGCAGGACCGGCTTAGCAAAAATCCGGATATTCAATACATGTATATCTTCACGGTTTCGCCGGAAATGATTTTTGACTCGGTGGAATTGGCGCAGGGCCGGTATGTGGGCGATAAATCCCGCGTGATTGAAGATAAGAATCTGACCGCGCGCGTTCAGGCCAAACAAATCGATGTGCGTGAATTGGTCCTTGACGGCCAGCCGAAATTGGACATCCTCATGCCTATCGTCGACGAATACGGCGCGCACGTATACTCTTTTCAATACATCATTTCCTACGACAATCTGCACAAAAGTTTGGCGGTTTTGAATCGGCAAATTACCCGCACGACCTATCAAAGTATTTTAATCATCGTGCTGTTGATGTTGGTTAGTATGTTTGTTTCCTATATCATGGCCAACCTATTGGCGCAGAAAATTACCGAGCCGATTCAAAAGCTGGTAGATGAATCCACCGTTATCGCCGACGGCAACTATGACCACTCCATTGACGTGGTCTCCGATGATGAAGTCGGTATTCTGGCCGATAAGTTTGAAGGCATGCGTAAAGCCATTAAGCAAAACATCCGCGATATTGCCCGCAAAGCCATGGGTCTTGAAGGCAGCCTTGAATTATTCAGCTTTCCGGACCTTATCAATTTTATTTGTATGGGTCAGATGGTTGGCATGTTAAAGATGGAAAGTCCGACGGCCAAAGGCGAGATTTACTTTAAAGGTGGCGATATTGTTCATGCGCATATTAATAACACCGTTACCGGCGAAGAGGCGATCTATAAGTTCTTTGTGTGGACTAAAGGCAGTTTTGAATTTGAAAACGGCAAAAAAACGGAGCAAACGACCGTAACCGAACATTGGCAACATTTACTAATGGAAGGCGCGCGGCAAACAGATGAAATGGACGTTATTCGTCACCTGATCCCGACCCATGACGCCGTTTTAAAGATTTCCACCAAGCCCAGCAAGGCCCAAAAGGAAATCAAACTGACACAAGATGAGATGGAAGCCATTCGATTGATTCAAACTAACAAAGTTGTCTCCAAGATTATCGAGAAGAGCAGCCACGGCGAGTTTGAAACCTATAAAATTTTGTATAGCCTGGTTTCGTCCGGTTTGGTAGAAGTCGCGGACAAATAATTCGGCAATGTTATCAAAAGGCAGTGTCGCAAAGGCACAAGTCTTTGTGAGTTCTGCAATAAGAAGGGCAGGAAATCGTTTAGCATTTGATCTGCCAAAAATAACCCTTAAGCTAAATTGCCATTGTTAAAAATAGACCGGCTTTGCCTATAATGATTCAGCCTCTTAATAAAAGGAATATGTTTGTGGAAAATTTTATGCGGCAAACTTCGTCGCTCGATCCAAGGGTTTCCATAATCAATTTTTCCGAACCTGTTACATTTTCACAGGTAGACGACGTAATTCGCAATAGCATCGAAAGTAATTTTTTATATCTTGTGATAGATTGCAGCAATATTTCCCGATTGGATTATCCGGCTTTGGGTGAGTTGATCGGTTTGCGCAGTCAACTTAAGAAAAAAGGTGGCGATGTTATCCTGTTCAATCTGGCGCCGGATATTGAGCAACAATTCAATCTGGTTGGGATTCAAAATGTTATTCGGACGGCAGAGAATGAACACGATGCGATCAAAAAATTTCAGTGGTTTCTCAATCTGGAAAGCGAGACAGTGCTGCTTCAGTTTCCCGGGACGATGGATTACGTGCCCGGCATTCGTTTTATGATCTCGCATGTTGCGACGATCCGAGGATTTTCCAAAAAAGACGCCTATCGGATAGAGACTATTGTCGACGAACTATGCAATAACGCGATTGAACATGGCGTGGAGAAAGACAGCCATTTTTCGATCAAAATTCGTTGTCGCATTGACAAGGAAAAATTTTGTCTGACAATAGTTAATCCCGGTGATCCGGGTCAGTATGATGATGCCTATCTGAACCGCTTGCGGGAGGCCGTTAAATCCGCATCACAGCCTGGAAATGTCCGGGGCCGCGGGTTGCCGATTGTTTCTATGCTGGCTGATAAGCTGGACTTCTTTATCGAAGATGGCGGCGTCGCCGTGTATATCGAAAAGATGAAGAAAAATGATTAAGCAAAGATATTAAAGTATCTTGCGATTGTATTCGTTTAACTTTACAAACTGGAGGAGTTGTAAATGCCAACGGAAATTAACATCAAGACCCAGGAAGTACCGGGAGCTGCCAATAAGAAGATCATGGTCTTCGAAGGGTCTTTGGACGCCACAAACATTGAGAGCGTGGCGCAGCAGGTTCAAGAAATTTTGTCATCGGGGGTCAAGCATATTATCGCCGATTTCAATAAACTGCGCTATTTAAACAGCACTGCGTTAGGGCATATCATCAATTTTAATAAGCAGGCTAAAAATCAAGGCGGTTCATTTGTACTGGTAAATGTCAATGAAAATGTGTACGAAATCTTTGACATTGTGGGTGCCACAAGCATTTTGAGCTTTTTCCCATCGGCTGACAAGGCCATTGCCGCGACTTGATATTGCCTCAATAAAAAATTTTGGATGAAGGGCCGCTGACGCCGCGAATTGTTTCCTTGAGGCTGATATCATGAATTTGTTTGCCAGCATGAGTTTGAGAGCAAAGCTCATCCTATCGTTTGCGGTCGTTTTAATCATAACAACGCTGACCATTGTTATTATTAATCAACGCAGCATTCGTTTGGAAGAGCGGATATTAGCGGAAAGAACCAATAATGTCAGCTTGTTCGATTTGATTATTCAATCAAAAACCGGCTATCTGAAAGGATTTGCCAAGAACTTTGCCCTTCATCCAAAACTTGTCACTTTTGTTGCATCAGCAGACCCAGAAGTTGCTACTCAGGATACACTTGGCCAGGCGCAAGCAGAAATCCAGCAGTGGCTTTCCGCTTATATAGGCGCCGAGACAATCCATACGATTGTCGTAACCGACGCTGAAGGCCGGGTGATTGGCCGTGGCTCTTCCCCTGCACCGGCCAAGCACCTCTTTTTATCCGCATTTGTCTCCCGCGCGCTCAATGGGCAGTTTATCAGCGGCATTGAGCAGATTAACAAGCGTGATTTTAAAGATGACCAGTTGAATCAGTTCTTATCCACACCGGATACGGAGCCGATCTCAACGGGTCTTTTGTTGCGCGCCACCGCTCCGGTTCAGTATTTCCAAAATGGACAGCAAAAATTTGGGACTCTGACCGCCGGCTACTTTTTGAACTATGATAGCTATCTGGCAAAAAGTTGTCGGGAGAAGCTCAACAGCGTTGAAGAAGCCGCCATCTACCACAGCGATTATAAAATTGCCGGGAATGGAAATTTCCTGCCGGAAAAGCTATCGCTTATACCGGAATTATCACAAAAGTTGAATGAATCCGGCTTTGTCTGGACTAAGGAAGGCCGGCATTTTATTTTTTCACAGCAGGCGCTGGTCGATATCGAAGGTAAAGATGTCGGCACTTTGGTGATGATTGAGTTTGACCCCACTTTAGACGCTTATCACTTTCGACGCGGCCTTCAATTAGCGCTTTTCTTAGTCTTAGCGATTTTGATCAGCAGTTTTTCGCTTGCCCTCATTGACCGCTACCTGACCCGCCCTATTACCGGTATCCACGAAGCCATTGTCCGCGCCGAAAACGGCGACTATAGTACCCGCGTTACCCACACCGGCGATGATGAGCTGGGGCAGTTGGGGCAATGCTTTAACAGCATGATCGACAAGATCGAAAATATGGTCGAGCAGGAGCGGCAGCGTCGCGAAGAACTGCAACTGCTGAATGATTCCACCAAAATGATCAGCGTTATTCACGATCTGGAATTGTTGTGGCACCTGATCATGGAGCGGGTCATTACGGTGATGAAAGTGGAAGCCTGCTCGCTTTACTTAAAAGATCCGCACAGTGAGCAGTTAGAATGCAAACTTTCGGGTGGTTCCGGCACCGGCGGCGTGGACGCCAACTTATTGGCTACCGGCGCTAAAATCGCCGAGCAAGTTGCTAAAACCGGCATTGTTCAGCGCTTGAAATTTGACCGCGCCCGTTCCGTTAACGGCCGTCTGTTTGATACGTTGATCTCTGCCCCACTTATCGCCCGCAACGAGACCATCGGCGCTTTGAACATCTACAATAAAGAATCCGGTCACGATTTTAGCGATAACGATGTCTCGCTCTTATCCACCTTGGCCGGGCAGGCCGCTATTTCTATCAATAACGCCATTCTTTATAAGGAAGTAGGCGAGCGCGAGCGAATGAAGAAAGAGTTGGAAATTGCCCGCACGATTCAGAAAGAACTGCGTCCATCCAACGTGCCCAGCATCGAAAATCTAATGATTACCGCCTCCATCAAACATGTGGATGAAATGGGCAGCAACTTCCTGGACTTTTACCCGAACAGCGACGGCAGCCGGGTGGTGGTGGCCATTGGCAATGTGTTTAACAAGGGCGTCGAAGCCCAAATTGTTAAGATGATGTTCAAAACAGTGCTGCAATGCCTGGCCGGTCAAATTCACTCGCCCAAGGATGCGCTGACGCTGGTGAACGAGATTATGGCCGGCAATCTCGAAGAAAAAGATTTAATGGCTTTGTTTTACGGCGTTTGGGATTCTAAAGACCGCAAGTTTACGTATGCCAATGCCGGCCATGACCATCCGCTCTTCTATCGTCATCATACAAAAGATATTGAGAAATTGGAGCAGCGCGGTCGTCTTATCGGCAAATATAATGATTTTGAACTGCTGATTAAAGACAGCGATGTTACCGTCAATCCGGACGATAAGTTGATTCTGTTTACCGCCGGGCTTCTTAATTGCAAAAATAACGGCGGCAATTCTTTTGGCATTGACAAGCTGATCAACATTGCGCGGGAAAACGGCCATTTGGATGCGCCGGAACTGCGCAAATTGGTTCTGGACCTGGTATCGGAGCATTGCAACAAAGTGGAGCCGGCGGAAGATATTACGCTGTTGGTGATGCAAGGGCGCTAGCAATTTTGAGTCTGCCTGAAAAGGATGCCGCTTGTGAACATCTCATTAGACCTAATTTTGTATTCATTCCCTTTGTGTTGAACCCTTACGTTCAGAAACGGAGGAGGCGAAGATGAAGCCCTCCATTTCTCCAGACTCTCTCTACTGCTACACGGCGTAAATTCGTGTGAACTTAAACCTGACGGGTTTCGGAAACCCGTCAGGTTTTGACCTTGAAAAAAAGGTAGTGCTACACATGTAATGCTGCGTTGTAATGGCATAAGAAATAACGAATTGCGCCGATATGGTTTTCTAATTTCTTTGAAAAGGAGAGGGTATCCCTGACAGCATTACATGTTGTGCACTACCGGAAAAAAAGTTCACACGAACTTATGCCGCAGAGCACTACACGCATAATTATTACGGCGACAGAGAGCTTTTTTGTTGCCCGTCCGCAAGAATTAGCCTTAAATGGAGGTTCCGATGAAACGAGCGCTTTTATTGATCCTGTTGCTGTATCTTGCCGGCTTTGTAACGACGCTAAACGCGGCTACGATTGAACTGGTTTGGCAGGCCAGCGCGCCCGACCAGTTGATTTACCCGCCCACGCCAGCCGATATTGCCGCCGGTCACGTCCCGATCCAGGTGGAAATACGAGATAGGACAGTGTTCTTTTATGACTGGCAGGGCAATATGACCCGCCGGATAGACTTGGCGGCGCACGAAACGGCGACAATCTGCGATCAGTTTGTGGTGATTAACAACCGCCTGATCAAATTTGACGGGACGGATTTTTTGGAGCGGTCGATGACCGACATTATCTCGTCGCCGGATCGGTCACGCGTGCTGATAGATGATGGGACCGCCGTAGAAGTACCCGGCGATCCCTGGACAATCAATTTCTATATCGACACGGGTCAACTCTTAACCTCTCATGAAGTTACCGCGGGCAAGGGCGACTATCTCTTTACGCCGTCGAGTCAGTATCTTTTGGCGTTATTGGATGGGGAAGGGCCGATTCTATTTGATCGAAATGGAAAGGAAATCTGGCAATCACTCTTTTCGACATCCTGCGCAATTCTGGCCGACGAGCCTATAGCCTTTTCGCCGGATGAGCAATTTGTGGCAATCAATTGGTTTGACGGGAAGACGCGCACCTATCACAACTCTGTATTGACGATCCAAACCGGTCAGCGTTTATGGGAGCACGAAGGGCGGGGTAGTATCATATACGGCGGCGATGGCAAATTGCTGCTCCAATTTCCGGGTGGGAACGATTATGGAATGATAAATGTCTTAAACGCCCAAACCGGGCAGTTGCAGCGGCAGATTGATCTAAAAAATAAACTTCCGGAGGACGCGCCGGTAATTGGCAAGCTTTTTACATTAGGACCTAATTGGCTGATCGCGGTGTCCGGTCATTATGGAGATGCAGGGGCGGATTCACCGCTTTATGACGACGATATTCCCACCTATATTTTCACGGTGCGCTTAGATACCGGCAGCGCAGAGTATATTCACCTCAATAAGCCGCTGGCTGAAAACTATTTTCAACTCCTAAAATTTCCAATCATCTGGAATCCGGCCGACCATCTCTTAACCGTTTATGTGGGTCGGGTGGCTCACGTCTTTCGCATCGCCTGGATACGCCGGATAATTATAACGAAACAAGGCGGATGGTCTTGCTCAAATAAGTAAAACAAGGGCAGGCTGTAATTCATCTAATGGTCGAAATATTTGATATTCAAAGTTACGAATTATCGGGGGAAAAGGAGATTATTTATGTCACGCAAAACACTAAGGTTCAACATCTCGGTGGCGTTGTTTCTGGTTGCCACGCTCTCGATTACGTTTGTGACGCTGAGCTCGCTTTTTTCTATCGGCGAACTCGTCGGCAACCGCACCAAAGAAGACATGACCGTCAATATCGAGGTCGTCAGCACGGCGGTGTTGGAAGAGTTTAAAGATATCGGCGCGGCAGCCGATTTTATTACCCAAAATCCCGGCATCGCTCAAAAATTTCTGCCGATGGACCCTCAGCGGGTTGATGTCACGCTTTCGCTGGCCGAGTACGCGGTCGATCTGGATATTCTGGCATTGGTGGATGTGAACGGCAATTGGGTGGAGACGTTTGGTCTGGCGGATTTGCCGTCGCTGGCGTTGCAAAGCTGGGCCATCAGCGATCGCAATCATCTGGTTCAGGGCGGCTTTGTCAGCCTGCCGGCCGGCGATTTCGCCTTTACCACCGTCGAAAAGCTCAACCAGAAACGATTGCCTGCCGGCGTATTGATGGCGATCAAAAAGCCCATCTACAGCACACCGGGCGGAACGTGGGAAGCCGGCCAGGTCGGCTGGCTGCTGGCCGGGCGGCTGGTTAATAGCCGCGAGACGGCTTTTATCCAGAGGCTTTCCGGCGCTATTGGCCATGCCAAAGATTTTCTGTTAACCACCGATAACTATCCTATTTTTGCTTCGCATCAGGACGAACACGCGTTGTTTGAAGATTTTAAAAGCCAGGTGACGGACAGCGCGCACAATATTTTGGCCTATAAAAGTCGGTTAAAGCAGCAAGGTTTTCGGGTCAAAGAATTTGTTCTGGGTGATCCCAATGTGACCGAAACCGCCACGCTGCACATTGCCGTTCGTAATACGCAGGGCGTGATTCGGAAGTCCGAGCAGGCCATGATGCTGCAATTGCTGATTGTGGCTGTATTTGGGATTGTGGTAACCGGCAGCGCTTCTTTCTATTTCACCAATTCCGTTTTTAAGCCCATTCGCGGGCTGGTGGAGACCATGCGTCAGGTCGAGAGCGGCAACTTTTCTGCGGTTTACGACGTGAAAACCAGCGACGAGTTCGGGGATCTGGCGCGCAGTTTTAATCAATTTACCACCCGGATTCATAAGTCTATTGAAAAGGAATCCCGTTATGTGCAGGAGTTGGAGGCTATCAACTCGTTTGGTCAGACCATTACCTCGGTTTTAGATATTAATGTCTTACTGGATAAGGTAGTGGAGACGACCCTCAAAATGATGGCCGTGCGGCGCTGTTCGTTGTGGCTGGTCACAGCGGATGGAAAATCGCTGCAGAACAAGATTACGCGTGGCGTGGCTATCTTTGACAGCATCGAAAAGCCGATTGTGCCGATTGGCGAAGGAATTGTCGGCACCGTGGCAGAATCCGGCAAAGCATTACTCATTAATGACTTAAAGACAAGCGAAGAATTTGCTAATCTCGATAATCCCGAATATTACGGGGTGCGATCCGTCCTGTCCGTGCCGCTCATCGCGCTGGATAAAAAAATCGGTGTTCTGAACGTCAGCAAAGAAGTCGTTAACGGATTCGACTTGGATAGTCAAAACTTGTTGTCTACATTAGCCGGGCAGGCCGGTATTGCCATTCATAATGCCTTTTTGCTGGGTCAAATATCCGAGAAAAAGCGGATCGAAGAAGAATTAACCATTTATCGCAAGATTCAAATGCGGCTGCTGCCCAATCGGGTGCCGTCTGTCAAGGGTCTGACGATCCACGGCAGTATGATTCCGGCCAAGGAAGTGGGCGGCGATTACTACGATTTTATCTTTCCGGGCAAAAACGACGACAGCGTCGGCATCGTCATCGGCGATGTATCGGGCAAAGGCGTTTCCGCCGGTTTGATTATGATGCGGACACGTACCATTTTGCATGCGCTTGGCGCCTGTCATTTTAGACCATGTGATGCCCTGGTCAAGCTGAACGAACTCCTGGCCTCCACGGTAGAAGTCGGTAAGTTCATGACCCTGCTCTATTTATATTGGGATTCAAACACGCGTAAAATGACTTATGCTGCCGCCGGTCACGAGCACGTTCTGCTTTACAAGACCGAAAACGGCAAGGTGCAAAGCATCAAGTCCGGCGGTATTGCCGTCGGCATGGTGGATGACATCAGCACCATTACCCGCGAAAAAGAATTGGATGTAAAAATTGGCGACACCATCGTGCTCTATACCGACGGCGTTACCGAAGCGGAAAATACCGGCGGGCAGCGCTACAATCTGGATCGCCTGATTACCGCCATCGAGCGGCATGGCATGAAACCGGCCCGCGAACTGCATAAAATCCTGATTGATGATATTTACGGATTTATCGGTGGCGCGGAACAATGGGACGATATTACTTTGTTGGTGCTGAAAGTCGGCGAAGTTACCCTGGATGAAAAGGGAGCGGACGAAGGCGAACTCTTTATTGACCAGGAGTTGGACTTGCAGTTTTCGACCTTAACGATTGAATAGTTTAAGCTTAGGAGAACACGGATTTTCACAGATAAAAAAGGCTCTTAGTAGCGAATTCATTCGCAGCAGAACTCGGCAAAGAGCAACGAATGAATTCGTTACTACAAGTCCCTTTGAACATATAGACATTGGTTGCGTTATCTCAGGGTTGGTTTAGGAAGTTGCCGCAGCATTCTTACAGACGGATCATGGCACAGACGTCACGGTTTTGACTAATATGCTTTATTGTAAACCCTTCCATCCACCCGGAGGTATCTTATGTTGCGTCATCGTTGTATCAAGGCCGTGTTACTAGTTGGCTTTGTCATTGCGATATTTTATTCGCCGGCCTTTGCCACGTCGAAAGAGTCATCCTTTGATGACTTGCTTGAAGAAGCGGAAACGATTACCATTGTCATTGCCAGCAAATCGGCTCAAAGGCAGGAGGAAGCTCCCTCCATCGTCTCGGTGATCACTCGCCAGGAAATCGAAGCTTGGGGCGCGCGCGATATTGCCGATATTTTGCGCTTAGTGCCCGGTTTCGAGTTCGGCATTGACGTCCAAAGCTTGTACGGCCTGGGCTTTCGCGGCATTTGGGCGCACGAAGGCAAGGCATTGATCATGGTTGACGGCATGACCGTCAACTGCTTTGGCTTTGGCAACGGCAACTACTTCGGCACTTTGCCGGCCGATATGATCGACCGTGTCGAGATTATTCGCGGGCCGGGCAGCGCCTTATATGGCGGTTTCGCCGAGATCGCCGCGGTCAATATTATTACTCAAAAAGGCAAGGCGCTTTCCGGGGCAACTGTGCGCGGCTCCGTCGGGAAAGTAGGCGAGGATTGGCTGCGAGCGGCCAACCTGAGCTTTGGCATTTCGCAGGGTGACGATATGGAATTAGCCGCCAACATCGGCTACACCTTCCATCCCATGTCCAATCAAACTTACACCGCCTTTAGCGGCGCGGAATTGGAAATGGGCGCGGAAAGTTCCTGGCGCGAATGGACGCATGCCGTTATCTCGGCGCGGCTGAAGAGCCTGGAAATCCATTACAATCGTAATTTAACCACTTTTTTGGCGCAAGATGTCTTTGGCGAGCCGATACCGCCGGTAGGTGCCATTAACACCAACCGGCTGCACAATTATGTGGAAACGCTGAATCTGAAACATCAATATGCGCCCAATGAAAAAACGCGGCTGGAGACGACGGTTGAAGTCTCGCGCGGCAACCCGATTTCCACCGCGGTGCTGGCGATTGGTTATATCGATCCGGACACCGGTGAAATGTCGTATCCTGACCCGGCCGATTTGTGGCAGAATTCTGGCGCGACCGGCACACGTTATCAAGGCGAATTGTCTGCTTATTACAAAGTTTCGGACCGCGCCGATTTAATTATTGGCAGTGGCTATCAACGCAATTATATCGAAAGCGTGATGGCTACGGGCGAGCCCGGCTTGCGGATCAGCGCCGATCCAACCGACCTCACCGACAAAACCTACAGCGACGCAACCTACGCCTACGGTCAGTATACACAACGAATGGGCAAACTTGGCCTGACCGTCGGCAGTCGCTATGAGAACACAACCTTTGGCGATGCCATTGCGCCGCGTTTCGGCTTGACTTATCTACAAAATCGTTTCAACCTGAAGTTGTTGTATGGCCGCGCGTTCCGCGTCCCGATGCCGTGGCAGACCTATTCGCGCCAGTTTGCGGTGGAAAAAGTGTTGAGCAAAGGCGGCATGAAGCCGGAAATCTCCAACACGATTGAACTGGAAGTCGGTTACCGTTTAACCCCGCATATTCAGGGCAAAATCAACGCTTTCTTTATCAATGTTGACGACCCGATCACCTATATCGGCGCGGACAATTCGTATCAAAACTACGGCCGAATTCAATCGCAAGGCGTGGAGGGCGAAGTGCGGGGGCAGTTTAACGCAAATCTAAACGCTTTTGTCAACTTTGGCTACACGACGCCCGGCAGTGAAACTTCACCTGATTTTATGACTGGCGATGAGAAAAACTTCCTGGCTCTGCCGCCGCTGAAAATTAATGCAGGCGCGGCGTGGTCAAAAGAAAAGTTCACGATTTCGCCTACGCTGACCTACCTGTCCGAACGGTACGGCCAATCGGAAGCTGAACCGGCCACCGTTGGCCAGAACTCAAGTTATGATGCGCTGCTTTTGGTGAATGTCAACCTGAGCGTGACCGATGTCATGCCCAATGTTGATTTCCATCTTGCCGTTCACAATTTGCTGGATGAGGACTACACGGCCATCCAGCCGTATTATGGCGGCCATGCGCCATTCCCGGCCCAGGATCGGCAGATTACTGTTGGGGCTACATATCGCTTGAAATGAACGTGGCAATGTTCGACTTGTGAGTTAAAAGATTTCTGTTAAGTCAATACAAACAAAATTTTTCAAATTTTAAGCATAGACCCTAAGGGTTTAATTGGTTGAACCTGTTGAGGTTATGCGCAAACAAAGTAATTGCTCAAAAAGTGGTGGTAAACCTAACCTTGCGAAGGCTTCAGTGCACGACTTCACAAGTTTTGCAGTAAAGCCTTCGCAAGGTTACCCACGCTTTTTGAGCAATTACCAAACAAAAACCTTAGGGTCTTTGTTTATAATCACTTAATAAAGCGTTACTTTTTTAAGGATTTCCATGTCGGCCGGACGAATACTTATCGTAGATGACGACGCATTTATCCGCGAATTTTTAAGCGAGTTGCTTCGCTATTGCGGGTTTACGATCACTACAGCCACGAACGGCGTCGAAGCGCTGTTGGTTTATAAAGACGGCTTGTTCGATTTGATTATTTCGGATATGGACATGCCGCAGATGAATGGCCTGCTGCTAATCGAAGAGCTAAAAACCCGCCGCAACTGCCCCATCCCGATTATCTTTTTAACGGCTAACGACAAAGTCGATACGGCTGTCCGGGCCATGCGCCTTGGCGCTACCGACTACATATTTAAAGAAGAAAATATCCAAGAAACGATTATGCTGGCCGTAAATCGCGCCTTGGAAGAAGAGCGCATCAAACGTGAGCGGCAGGAATTAGTCGAAAAGAACATCCAATTAGTGGCCGATCTCAAGCAGTTGAACGAGGATCTGGAAAGTCGCGTTCGCAAGGCCACCGCCGATTTGCGCGATGCCAACGATGAACTCAATCGCAGTTTAAATGAACTGTCCGCCCTGCATGAAGTTGGCAAAGCGGTTAGTTCGGTTATGAATTTGGAAGAATTGCTGGATTTAGTCATGGAAAACAGCAAGCAAGTCACAACAGCCGAAGCCAGCTCCATGATGCTGGTGAATGAAGACAAGAGCCATCTGCGTTTTTGCGTTACCCGCGGTGAAATGGATGACGGATTAAAGACGGCCAGGATTCCCATTGACGAAAATAGTATTTCCGGTTGGGTAGCTAAAAACATTCAGCCGCTGTTGATTCCCGATGCCTACAAAGACCCGCGCTTTAATCCGGAGTTTGACCGCAACACCGGTTTTCGCACCACGTCGTTGTTGTGTGTGCCGCTGGTCAATAAAGAAGAAGTCATTGGCGTGGTTATGGTGCTGAACCATCGCGAAGGCCGGCCTTTTAATGAAGATGACCTGAAAACATTTCAAGCGTTTGCAGTGCAGGCCGCCGTCGCCATCGACAATGCCCGTTTGTATGAATCGCAAAAGCAAACTGCCGAAGAGCTGCGCGACGCGCTGGAACGCGAGCGCCGTATTACCATCGAGAAGGAAAAGATGGGGAAATATATTCCGCAGGAACTGCTGGATGAGATTCAAAAAAATCGTGAGCAAAAACTGGCTCTGGGCGGCAAGTTGATTCAGGCAACCATCATGTTTTCCGATATTCAGGGATTTACCCGATTTTCTGAGGAGATTAACCCGCAGACCGTGATTGAATTTCTCAATCAATATATGACCGCAATGACGGATGTGATCGAAAAATACAATGGTATTTTGGACAAGTTTATCGGCGACGGTTTAATGGCGGTTTTTACAGAACGCCCACATGTGGAAAATCATGCGCTGCGGGCGGTCAAGGCCGGTGTAGAGATGCAGTTGATTTGCCGCCAGATCACCCGAATTTGGGAAGAGAAGCACGTGGGGACCTTGAATGTGCGGATTGGGCTTAACTCCGGCAAGGTTGTGTCCGGCAATATCGGCTCGGAAAAGCGGATGGATTATACGGTTATTGGCGATAATGTCAATCTGGCGGCACGCCTCGAAGGCGCTTGCCAGATCAATAAAGTATTGATTAGCGAATCAACATATCACTTTGTCGGTGATCGGATTAAAGCTCAGAAAATGGATATGATTGTTGTCAAAAACCGCAAACAGCCGGTACAGACCTATCTCATTGATCCTCCCGAAAATAAGGAAATGGTCAACTGGAAAGACGATGCCGCCGCCTGACCGCCGCCGAAGAGACTTATCTTAATGATAAAATGGATCGTCTTGGACGCTCCATTGCCCTATCCGTCTCCATGATTTTTACCCAAATTCCCTTTGTTTTAATTGTATGCCTGGTGTACTTAAAGTGGCCGCTTTGGGTTGCGGCGGTTATCTTGGTATTGGTGATTATCTCTATCGGGCGCACAGTTTATCAAGACCTGCAGTACAAAAAAAATTTGCTGGTTGATTTGGAAGCGAAAGAGGCGGAACAAGTATCTTTTTCGATTGGCGAAAACTTTCCCGGTCGCAGCGGACATTATATTTATCATCAGCAGGACAAGTTTTTTATTTCTGAAGTACTACTAACCCGGCAAAAAGTGAAGTCCGGCGAATCTGCTGAAATTGATCGCATGCCGCGATCAGGTTTTGTGCTGCGCTTCAATGGTCAGAATGTGACGGACCCTCGGTAAATTTTCCGGTGTTCTTTCCTTGCCCAATAAGGAGAATCCATGCGCTTTGCCATGTTGTTACTAATGCTGTCGCTAATCAGTTTAAACTGTGTGACTCTGCAAGAGTTTGACGATCAGCGTCATTTTGTCAATTGTCACTATAAAATTATCGGCGTGCGGGATATCGTCTACAATCCTCAGGAAGACTATGACCGAATGACTATTATTTTGGAAGTTGCCATTCAGAATCCGAACCGTGAAATTGAAGTCATGCTTAACCAACTGCAAGTAGCAGCTTTTGTTAATGGGGAGACTGTGACGAACACCACCATAAATGTCCGCCATAATGTTCCGGCTTCCGGCGAAAGTGTAGCGGCCGTGCCTTTTGATATCAGTGTCCGGACGGTTGGTCGGGAACTGATTAATACCATCCAAACACAGGGTGTTGACTACCGATTGTCCGGTAAAGCTATTCTGAGCACATCGGTTGGAGATTATAGCTTTCCGGTTACAATTCAGGAAGGTTTTTGGTCCGAGTAGTCCGACTTCGCTCCAAGCGCAACTTATGGCTCATGGAACAAGTTTGTGGAAGAGCACCTTGTCATTCTGAAAGAATCTTTG
>CAYOLL010000037.1:0-44339 GCA_964404765.1 uncultured Gemmatimonadota bacterium
ACGACCCGGACCCGGACGTAACCGACTGCAACGATAACAACAATGCCGTCTATACCGGCGCAACCGAAATCTGCAATGGTATTGACGATGACTGTGATGGTACAATTGATGAAACCGGCGGAGTGACCACGTTTTACGCCGATAGCGACAATGACGGTTATGGCAATCCAACCGTAACGGTTACGGCGTGTTCGGCCCCGGCCGGATATGTAACCAATAACACCGACTGCAATGATGGCAATAGCGTCATCAATCCGGCGGCGACGGAAGTCTGTGACGCGGTTGATAACGACTGCGACGGGTTAATTGACGAAGGTTTGGCCTACACCGCCAATCTGAGCGGCACGACCAGCATCTGCCCGGGGGCTATAACCAATCTGCGGGTGACCATGACCGGCGGCGCAAGCCCCTATAGCGTCAGCATCAACAACGGCGTGGGCACAATCACCGGCTATACCAGCGGAACCAACATCCAGGTCACCCCCGGCGCGACGACGATCTACACCCTGACCGCTGTGACCGACGTAGGCGGCTGTTCGGGCACGATCGGCGCGGCGACTGTGACGGTGACCTGGGACACGGTTGACTCGGACGGCGATGGTATTGTCGACGCCTGCGATAACTGCGATGTTCCGGGCGGCGTTTTTAGTCATACCTGGCCCAACTACTTCTGCTTTCCGTATGAGCCGCACGTGAACAACAAAGGGCTGCTGGGGATTATGGCGGCAATGAAAACACAGAATCCGACAACTGGCGCTTTTGACGTAATCCTGGCCAACAACGATCACTTTCAGGCCGGGCGAGTGTATTGGCTTACCTCCAACACCGCAATAACCCGAACCAACGACGCCGGCTGCGCCAACGCCGGCCCGGTAGTGGTGACGCGGCCGTGGGGCGGCGGCTTGTCGACAACGCCGGCGCTGTGGTTCGGCAACCCTTTTGAAGTAACGATTCCTGGCGCGTATGTGGCGTTAAACAACGGCGCGCCATTGAGCGATATCCGAATCCTATCGGGCCGATATTGGGTTCCGCTGACCGGAACCACTTCGATTGCCAAGGGGGTGATAATGTATACGCTCAATACCTGCCCGGCCACGCAGGTAACGTTGACTCGCGGCGCGTTGCGTGAGGACGCCGGCTTGATTGCGCCCGGCCTGCCGGAGACGATGACGGCCGAATGGTGGGCGCTGGACCTCGCCGCGTCTGCCGGTTCCGGCTACAGCGACGCGACGATGGGTGTTGACACGCAGTATCAGGCGGGCTATGAGCCGCTGTTTGACTGGCCGGTCAAGCGGACTCCGGGCGCGACGCTGCAAGCGGGTTTCTGCTTAGCCGGGGCGCCGGACTTGCTGCAGACGGACTATCGGCCGCGGCTGAGCGGACCGTCTGTCTGGCAATTGGTGGTCAGCGAGACGAGCGGCCGGGCCACAGAGGTTCGGCTAAGTTGGCCGCTGCTGCCGCGCATTAGCGGCGACATTCGTTTCAGCCTGTATGACGAGCAGGGCGCGCGGCTGGCGGACATGCGTTCGACGGATGAATATGTTTACCGCACGGACGGCAGGACGGCCGAGGCGCATTTCTGGGTTGTGGCCCAGTTAGCCACGGATTCGACCGATCCGCTGACGGCCATTCCGGTGACGAACTATCGGCTGGAGCAGAACTGGCCCAACCCGTTCAATCCGAGCACGACGATTCGTTATAGCTTGGTTGCCCCGGGGCCGGTCAGACTGGCTGTCTATAATGTAGCCGGGCAGTTGGTGCGGACGCTGGTCAATCAATCGCAGACACCCGGCCGGCACAGCGCGGTCTGGGACGGCTTAAACGAGCAGGGCGGGTCAGTAGCCAGTGGCATTTATCTCTATGAATTGGAGGTCGGGGCGTTCAAAGAAACGAAGCGGATGACACTGTTAAAATAAGACCATATTCCTGGAAAAGTACCTACTTGCAAATAAGGCCGGAGGCGAGTCCATCGCTTCCGGCTTTTTCATTTTTGACAATTTCAGTTGCGCAGACTGCCATAGTTTTGTATCATGTACCCCTATATTTGAGGGTTTATTGCGAACTTCATAAACAGATACCAAGGACCTGACGTCAGTTCTTTAAACTGATATGGCGCTTTAAAAATGGCATCTTTACATCTACATGAAGTTGGCATTTTTAGATAGCTTTCGCATTTCCTACCGGGGATTTTATAAAATTTCCATTGGCGTATCTGCTTTTTAAAAGCTAAGATACGCGCCTTAGCGTTATACCGACCGCTTTCTTATAAGATTTTCTTTCCGATACGCATATTGAGCAAGGAGTTATAACCATGAAGACTTCCCTATTTTATCCATTTTATAGCCGTTTGGCCTTTATGACTGTAGTTTTTTGCGTACTGTCGGGGTTGTGCGCGCCGGTGGGGGCGGCGACGATTGATGTTGCACCCGCCGAAGTAGACACGATTAGCCTTAATGGTCGCTGCTCATTGCTTGAAGCAATTATCGCGGCAAATACCAATTTGGGCTATGGCGGCGATTGCCCGGCCGGAACTGCGGCTCAGGCTGATACTATACGGTTAGTTGTCAACGTTGTCGACAGTACCTACAGCCCGGCGGATGCTTTCGACACAACCGACGGTAATACAACGCTTCCCCTAATATCACAAGATTTAGTGATTCTGGGAAATAATGCGACAATCACACTGGGCGACGGGGATCTCGCCCGACATTTTCATATTGGTATTGGCGCTACGGTTACAATAAAAAATCTGTCTATTACGTATGGCTATGCTAATTCGGCAAACGGCGGCGGCATTCTAAACAAAGGCGCTCTGACGCTTATAGACTGTGTTATAGCGGACAATAGCGCCGAGTTTGCCGGGGGGGGCATTTACAATGCCGTCGGCGCAAGTTGTACGATTCAACGCTGCACAATTGAAAACAATCATGCATTCTCAGGTTCCGGCGGCGGACTGATGAATAACGGGGGAATCTGTCAGATTCAAAGCTCTACTATCGGACCAAATAATACCGCTTCATCTGTCGGCGGCGGTATTTATAACTTTGGGCCGGCGGGACCGGCGACGATAACGCTTACGAATTGCACGATTAGCGGCAATAGCGCGAGTTCAAGCGGCGGCGGTATCCTGAATGAAAGCAATAGCGGAGCGTCCGCAACGCTTACGCTGTATCACTGTACAGTTACAAACAATAGCTGCGGTATTTTTGGTTCGACCGCCGGAGGTATTCATTCCGGCGCTAATTCGTCGGTCATATGCGACCATACGATAATCGCCGGTAATACGGCATCGTCAAATCCCGATGTGAACGGGTTCGGATACACCTCTAACGGTTATAATTTAATTGGCGATAATGGCAGCGTTGCCTCTCCTATTATCACGCTTTTTACGGGACAAGATACATCCGGAGTTTCCCCAAACCTTAGCTCCCTTCAAGACAATGGCGGCCCGACCTTTACCCACTTGCCCCTGCCTCTGTTCGGCGGCAGCCCGGTCATCGACCGGGGCGATCCAAATATCTCTACCGGTACCGACCAGCGCGGCTCCGGGCGGGTGGAGTTTGGCGGCAACTCTTGCACTCAAAGGATGGACATTGGCGCGGTGGAGTTTCGGCCGTTTAGGGTAACACGCACCGATTCTCTCAATACGGTTGAAGGCACACTTCCCACGGCATTGGAGGCAGTCAATCTCGGTACCGGCCCTTGCGCCGACTCTATCGCCATTATTGTAAGCGGCGTCCTCAGTCCGGATCCGAATATCGCTACGTTGGAGATCAACAACCCTGCTAGAATTTACGGACCAACCGGTGGTCGAGTCGCCGATTTTACCGCCGACGGTACCGTTGTAAGAAATAATTTCCGGCGAAATAGCAGCGACGGTCTGGTCGTAAACCCTGGCGCAAACGGGACACTGATTAGAGACATCAACATTATTAATTTCCCCGGCAATGGTATTTATATAAACGCCGACAGCGTAACAATTCAGGGTTGCAAGATAGGAACAGACGGCGGTTCGGATTTAGAGAATGGAGCAAGCGGAATTTTTATTGCGTTTAGTAAGAAGCATCTGATTGGCGGCCTAAATCCCGGGGACAAAAATGTTATTTCCGGTAACGTCCGATACGGGATCGAGTTTGTCAATGGCGGTTCCGATAGCAATTCTATTTTACAAAATATCATCGGCGCTTCCGTCGACGGCGGCAGTGCGATCCCCAACGGTTCCGGCGGAATTATGATTTATGGCGCCGGGAATATGATCGGGGGACCTAACGGGCGCAATCAAATCTCTGGTAATACCGGCGCGGGTATTACCCTCAATGGCGATAACAATATTATCCAAAACAATTATATCGGCGTGATCGAAGACGCAAGCGCCTCGTTGGGCAATAGCGACAACGGCATAGACATTGCTTCCGGCCGCGACAATGTGATTGGCGGTTTCGGTTTAGGCAATGTAATCGGCGGCACAAATGGCGCGGGACTAAGAGTTGCCGGAGCATCCAACGATATTTATGGAAATTATATCGGCACAAACAGTGATCAAACCCAAATTCTGGCAAATGAGGGCGCCGGGATTGTTCTTACATTCGGTGCGGATACGGACAGTAATTCGGTTATTGCCAATGTCATTGGGCACAATACGGATTCCGGTATTATAATTCAAGGCTCGTCTTACAATATCATTGAAGGGAATTTTATTGGCGTTAAACCCGCCAACCTATCTGATATCGGTAATGAGGATTTTGGCATTTATGTAAGCGGCAGCCCGACTGAATACAACACCATCGGCGGCACAACGGCGGCGGCAAAAAATGTCATCGCTTATAATGACAGCGCCGGTATCTATATCCATCAGGATTCCAAATCCAACCTGATTGTGGGCAACTCGATCCGCGATAACGGCAAATTGGGGATTGATTTAAGCCTATCCGCCGTTACCGACAACGTGACATTTAATGATCTGGAGATTGACAGCCTCTTAAATTTTCCGGTCATTTCCGCCGCGATAAAAAAGAGCGGCAATATCGTCATAAGCGGGACGTTTAGCAGCGCGCCCGGTTTAACCTGTCGGCTGGAATTTTTTGCCAATGATGCGGCCGACCCGTCGAATTATGGCGAAGGCGACAGCTTATTAGCGGCGATCAATGTAACCACGCCGTCCCTGCCGATCCGCAGCGGTTTCACGACATCGGCAACTTTTCAAGTCACAATTCCGGACGGACTGCCGAACCCGACCTACATCACCGCTACCGCCACCGATACAAGTCCGCTGGCCTTTGGCACGTCGGAGTTTTCCCACGCCTACCTTTTTACCGGCGCAACTTGCCTGCAAGTGAACACTAGCAACGATACAAACGACGGCGCTTGCGACGCCGCCGACTGCAGCCTGCGCGAGGCGATTACGGCGGCGACTGCCATCGCCGGGTTGGACACGGTATGTTTCAATGGCAACTTTGAAATCTTTATGTCCGGCAGCCCCTTTACAATTACCGATCCTGTTTTTATCGACGGGCCGCTGACCGGAAATGATCCGAATGTTACGGTTGACGGCGGCAGTAGTTCGGGCAGTTGTTTTAGAGTGGAAAGCGGCGGCAGCGGCTCAACGATTCGAGGTTTAAAAATTAAAAATTCCGGTGGCAATCAGCGGAGCGCCGTTTTCAATGGCATCGATTTAGTTGATGTCAGTTATGTAACCGTGGCGAACAACGTGATTGTCAACAACAACATCGGTCATGGCATTTATATAGATAATTCTACTACCGGCATCCCCGGTTATCATATGATCCGCAGTAACTATATCGGAGTTGACAGCAACGGTGATCCAATGGGCAACAACGCCGACGGCATCTACATCACGGAAGCCGATACCAATACAATTATCGGCAATCAAATCAGGTATAATACAAATTCAGGGGTCACTGTTTTTCTTGCCAATCGCAACAAAATCGGCGGCAGTACCCCCGCCGAGAGAAATGTGATCAGCGGCAACGGTTTATCCGGGATAGTAATTAATGCCGCGGACAGCAACCATGTTGCCGGCAACTATATCGGTCTTGCTGCGGACGGCCGCACCGCGCAACCCAATGGCGCAGGCGGAGTACTGATCGACAATACTCTTGGAACGGGATTTGATCCGGTCTACAATATCATCGGCGTGCGGACGAGTACTTCGGGCGAAGGCAATGTCATCAGCGGCAACAGCGATTACGGCGTTGAGATTCGAAGCCTCGAAAACCAGACCCGCTATAATCGTATTTCCGGCAATCTGATTGGCGTAACCAAAGACAGTACGCTGGTTAATAGCTCGCCCCAAATAGATGGGGTTCATATCAATAGCACTGACAGAAGCAACATCGTTGGCGTAGATACAACCGCCGCTATCGCCGATGCCGCGCAGGGCAACCTGATCGGCGGCAATACCACCTACGGTATTTACACCGAAGGCGACAGCACGTTGGTAACCGGCAACTTAATCGGTCTTAAAAATGACTTTTCGCCCCGGCCCAACGGCTCAGACGGCGTCAAAATTGTTGATGCCGATTATGGTCATATCGGCCATGTCAATTTTCCCAATGTGATTGCTTACAACGGCGACAGCGGCGTACTCATTTTTGACAATATTGCTCCCTCCGGCTCCGCTGCTAACGATCCGATTGGCAATGCGATTCTGTATAACCGCATTTATGAAAACGATCAACAGGAAATCGATTTAACCGGTAATGCCAACAATGGTCAAGTCTACCCGATACTGACCCCGGCCAAACGCCGCGGCAATCAGCTTGATTTAACCGGCTTGTTGAATCCTACGGTTCCCAATATGAGTTATCGACTGCAATTTTTCAATAGCCCGGCGGTCGATACTGTTGGCGGCTCCCCGATAGCCCAGGGAGAAGGCCGGGTATATCTGGACGAAATAAATGTTACAGGCCCCCCGACCCGCGGCATAGCTACTTTTACAGCCAATCTTGCGGCTCAACCCGCAGTGGGCAGCTACATTGCGGCCACGGCCACCGACGGCAGCGGCAATACCTCGGAGTTTTCCCAATATATCCGCGTCTGCATGGACACCCTGACGGTTGCCAATACCGGCGATGATATCAATACCGCTGGCAGTCTGCGCTGGGCGTTGGATAATGTCTGCGACGGTGGGCATATTACCTTTGCCGGTGGGTTGACAGGCTCTACCATTACCTTGCAAAGCGAATTGGCCGTGACCAAAAACGTTACCATCTTCAACACCACGCCGAACCTAAAAATAAGTGGTAATAACGCGCATCGGATTTTTAATATCGAAGACACGAGCCGGGACATTGCCGTCACCATCAGCGGTTTGCATTTGACGCAGGGTCACACATCGGGCGCTGCAAACGGCGGAGCCATCCGCATTGGCCGGGAAACGGCGCTGATCACCCGCTGCCGCATCTCCGACAGCCATGCGACGGGCGGCAGCGGCGGCGGGATTGCTATTGACGGAAACGGCGGAATAGGCAGA
This sequence comes from uncultured Gemmatimonadota bacterium, assembly GCA_964404765.1. GTDB lineage: Bacteria > 4572-55 > 4572-55 > 4572-55 > 4572-55 > CAYOLL01. The sequence continues at coordinate 7,493 of CAYOLL010000037.1, forward strand.
ACCGTTGTTATTCACAATTGCACAATCGATTCCTGTACCGCGCAAAATAACGGCGGCGGCATTCATGTCCAGGGCAGTTTCGGGACAACACTGCGTCTGATTCAAGCTACGATTTCGGGAAATAACGCAGGAAGCAACGGCGGCGGTATTTTGATTGCAGCCGCCAGTTTGGATTTATTTAATAGCACGATCACAAATAACAGCGCTGTAAATGGTGGCGGAGTTGCCTATAATGGCAGCACGGGGGATTTGTTCAGATATGGACATTCAATTATTGCTGCTAATAACGGTAATGTTAATCCGGATTTAAATATAAGCGGCCCGTTTAACGATGCCGGGAATAATTTGATCGGCGGAAATCCCTTGCTAAGCGGCATGATCGCCTGCGGTGATTTGCTCGTGCATCAACCCTTGCTAAACAGCGCGGCCATTGATAGTGGCGCTTCGGCCGATACCTTGTTGACGGATCCCTGTGGCAACGCGCGGGTGCGCGACGGCAACGGCGACGGCATCGTCAAAATCGACATCGGCGCGTATGAATCCAATCTCTGCGCAACCAATATCTTTTATGTCGCCAATCTAAACGACGCGGGCAGCGGCTCATTGCGCGAGGCGCTGGATTACGCCAATTTCTGCGCCGGGCTGGATACGATTTATTTCAATGTGAGCGGGACGATTTCACCTGCGTCAAAATATGTGATCAGCGATTCGGCGCTGATTGACGGGCGGGATACGAACCTAACGGGATGCGCGCCTAAAATCGTCATTAACGGCGGAAGCGGTTTTCCCGAAATTATCCTGGTAGGCGCTAATGGCGTGACTTTGCGCAGTTTAGTCGTCAACAACAACCGCAGCGGCGATGGCATTAAAATTCAAGGTAATAGCAATGCGGTCGAGTGCTGTTACATCGGTACGGATCAGGCCGGCAATACGGCTGTACGCAACCGCGACGACGGCATCGAAATCCGCGGCAATCGCAATCGCATCGGCGTGGACGGCAGCGACGGCATTGACGATAGTTTGCAGAAGAATTTAATCAGCGGCAATAGCGAGGCAGGCGTACGCATTGAAACCGGCGATTACAATATGGTTTCCGGCAATTATATCGGGCTGAACATCGGCGGCGCGGGATTGGGAAATAGCGGCAGCGGCGTTTTGATCGGGTCGCTTTTCGGCCGCAATCCGTCAAGCGGCGATATTGTCGGCGTTGTCGGCAGTAATCCGGCGGAGGCCAATGTCATCAGCGGCAACGGGGCGTATGGTGTGGAAGTTCGCGGCGGCGATGGCTTTGGTCTATTTAATCGCATCTCCGGCAACTACATCGGCACGGATCCGTCCGGCGGTTCGGCAATCCAAAACGGGCTTACCGGCGTAATGATTCAGAATAGCGCCAGATATACCGTTGTCGGCACGGACATTACGCCGGCGCTGCCCAATCAGGGTAACCTGATCAGCGGCAACGGCGAGTACGGCATTCGTATCGACGGCAACGGGACAATTGTAACCGGCAATAAAATCGGCACGATATTTAACGGCGCTGCGTCGCTGCCGAATGCAAAGCACGGCATCAAGATTGTCGACGCGGATTCCTGCGTGATTGGCAGTTCGGCTTTCCCGGACACCATTGCTTTCAATGGCGGCAACGGCATTTTTGTTTTTGATACCAATCCGACAGGCACGGGTTTGCCGGCTGTTGATCCTTTTGGTAATAGTTTCCTATACAACAGCATTTTTGATAATGATAGCCTGGGCATTGACTTGGCCCTTATTGGCGGTGACAGCGTGGGTGTAACGCACAATGATGATTTGGATGCCGATAACGGTCCGAACGGTTTCCAAAACTTCCCGGTCATTGTCGACGCGGTTAAAAACGGCGCTGACCTGCGCTTGAGCGGTTCTCTTTCCAGCCAGGCCGGTCACACTTATTTGCTGCAGTTTTTTTATGATACGACCTGTGATCCCTCCGATCACGGCGAAGGCAAAAATTATATCGATGCCTTTTCCATAACTACGACGTCGTTTGACATAAACTTCAATAATACCGCAACCGCTTCAATTCAGATTGGCTATAAAATCACGGCCACCGCAACGGATTTGAACGACAACAATACCTCCGAATTTTCCCAATGCGCAACCGTTGCGCAGGCTTGCCCGGCGGCCAAAATCGTCTATGTCGATTCCGCCCGGACGACCAGCGGTCAAGGCTTTAGCTGGAACAACGCCTTCCGCACCCTGCAGGAAGCGCTGGATTTTGCCCGAAACGGCGGCTGCGACATCGACTCGATCCATGTGGCCAAAGGCACCTATTATCCGGCAGCAGGCGGAGCGGCCAACTCGCGTGATTCCAGCTTTGCCCTGCGGGATACGTTGGCGATTGTAGGCGGCTATCCAACGCCGGTACCGGGCCCAAGCCGGACGGCGCGCAGCGTGGCGCGGGATTGGGTCGCCAATCCGACGATTTTGAGCGGGGATATCGGTACGGCAAATGACAACACGGACAATAGTTACCATGTGGTTGTTGGTAACAATACGAATAGCAGCGCTGTTTTGGACGGTTTTATTATTATACAGGGGAACGCAAACGGCCCAAGCGCAGACGGATTCGGTGGGGGTATCACTATTTCTACAGGCTTACCCGTTTTAAAAAATCTGACGGTCTACAACAATGCAGCGATTGCTGAAGGCGGCGGGTTATATCTGACGAATTGCCCGGGGGCGATTTCGCTAACCGGTCTGGATTTTGTCGGCAATACCTCCGGCATACAAGGCGGCGGAATCAGCTTCGATAGCTGCGCGGACGTGGCGCTCAATGACCTGCTGATAAGCGGAAACACGGCACAATTTGGCGGCGGCATATTAATTGAAAATGTTCCCGGCGGAAACTACGCCATCACGGGCTCGCTATTTCGCGAAAATGTGGCCACAAGTGATGGTGGCGGTCTTCATAAAGCCGCGAGCGCCGGTATTGTGACATCGCTTACGGATGTCGATTTTGTCCGAAATTCCGCCAGGAACGGCAGCGGGACGACAGGTTCCGGCGGCGGCATCGGCCACCATTCCGGCACGTTGAATTTAGTGCGCGTAACTTTTGATGCCGACTCCAGCGTTGTTTACGGCGGCGCTTTGTTCAGCAATAATTCAACGGTAGCCATCCGCAACTCCACTTTTAAAAATAACCATTCCAGGGCCGACGGCGGTGCTATCCGTTCCGGAACCGACATTTTGAGTATAGCCAACACTGTTTTTACGGGCAACACTGCCGCAAATGGCGGTGCGATGTTAAACACCTTCGTTACCGGCACGTTGACTAATGTTTCTTTTTTTGGTAACATCGCCGGCAACGGCGGGGCAATGTGGAACAATAATGGTAATACATTGCTTCAAAATTCACTGCTATGGGGCAATACGACCTCGAACGGCGCACAGATTTTTAATAGCAATAATACGACCGGCATTCGCCACAGCCTGATCCAAAATTCCAACGGCAGCGGTCAATGCTGGGTTCTCGCTTTAGGCACGGACAGTGGCGGCAACATTGACGCCGACCCGCAGCTTAACGGCGATTTTACTTTGTCGGCCGCTTCGATTGCCATCGATATGGGCGACAGCACGTTTTTACCGCAAGATACGTTTGATCTGGATGGCGACGGTGGCGTGACCGAGTCGCTCCCCTATGATTTGGCCGACAACGCCCGCAGTCAAGGCAATCAGGTGGACATGGGCGCGTATGAGTTTGCCGGCCCGGCCGACTCGTTGCGGGTGACCAATGCCAACGATGATGGCCCCGGCTCGTTGCGGGCGGCCATCATCGCGTCTAACGGTCGCAGCAGTTATGACACGATCACCTTTGCCATCCCCGGCTGCGGTTATAAATATATTGATTTGCAGACATTGTTGGACCCGATTACAAATAGCGCGCTTATAGACGCTACAACGCAGGGCACGGCCCGCTGCGACAGCCCACTGGTGGTTTTACGCGATAGCGCTGCCGGCGGCATTGCTGCTGGTCTGAAGTTGGATGTCAGTGCCAATAACAGTATTGTGCGCGGTTTTATCATCCAGGATTTTGACGAGGCCGGCGTTTATGTTGACGGCCCGAACGACTGCTTTATCCAATGCAACTACATCGGCACGGATACGCTCGGCGCGGTCTCCGCGGCCAATCAAAACGGCGTGGTTATCGTCGGCGGCACCAAGAACATTGTCGGCGATTATCCTGGCTTGAACCCGCCATCTTCGTACGAGGAAGGCTCCAACGTCATCAGCGGCAACACCGAGTGCGGCGTAAAAATCAGCGGCAGCCGTCAGAACTGTGTGGTCGGCAACATCATCGGGGCGCAGGCCGACGGCGATCAGGTGTTAGGCGGCAACAACAACAACTACGGCATTTTCATCGACGGCTTCTCGTCGGAAAATATCATCGGCGATACGCTGGCTACGGCCGGCAACGTCATTTCCGGCAACCGCACCGCCGGGATCATGTTTACCGGTGTCGATGTCACCGATAATTACATTTGGGGCAACTATATCGGCACGGACGCTGTGGGTGTGGATTCGCTGGCCAACGGCTGCGGCGTCATTCTACTAAATTCTCCAAATAATAAGATCGGTTTGGCCCAACCGTACGGCCGCAATATCATTGCCGGTAATCGGCAGAGCGGGATTTTGTTGCAAAACGCCGGGGCACGGGACAATACGATTGCCAACAACTTTATCGGGCTGAATGCTATCGGGAATGCTCGCGGCAATCGGCACGGCATTGAAATCAACGCGGCGCCTAACAATTACATTGGCGGCGTAGTTGTTGTTGCGCCGGGTGTGAGCGATCGCAATATCATCTCGGCCAATTCCGGAGCCGGTGTTTTTATTCACACCGGTGCGTCTTACAATTTGATTTCCGGCAATTATATCGGCACGGATACGACCGGTTTGGCAGCTCGCGGTAATGGGGCTGGGTTTTATCTTTCCCAGGCAGACACCAATACGATTGACGCTAATGTCATTTCCGGCAATTCCAGCGACGGCATAATTATTTCCGGCACCGGCAGCCATCACAATGCAATCGTTGCGAATCGCATCGGCCGGGATGTCAACGGCGGAGGATTGATGAATGGACGAGGCATCGTTTTCAGCGGCGGCGCGTTTAATAATACAGTTGGCGGTTCCGCGGCAAGCGGTAATATGATTGCTTATAATGCCGGTGATGGAATTCGAATCGGCAGCGGCGGCAATAATTCAATTTTATCCAACGCTATTTTTAACAATAATGGTCTGGGCATTGAACTTTATCGCGAAGTGGCTAATGACAGCCTCGGCGTAACGCGCAACGACCCCGGCGACGGCGACAGCGGGGCAAACAATCTGCAAAACTTTCCCGTTTTAACCTCCGCCGATGTCTTTGGCAACGCACTGAATATTCCCCTGACCTTCATCAGCGTGGCCAATACAACTTACCGCCTGCAAATTTTCTACAATGACGGAACGACCGGCTGCGACAACACCGCATACGGTGAAGGTCGTTTGCTTGCGGACGATTTTTTGATCACGACCGATGCCGGCGGTAATTTTGATACGACGCTGGTTTGGCCGGATACGCTGGCCCATGACGGGTCGATTACGGCCACCGCCACGGATCCTGTCGGCAATACGTCTGAATTTTCCAACTGCAAAACCATTCAAACGATCATCGCAAACCCGCCCGATCCGGTGGTCGCCATTCCCGTCAACCGGTCGCAAATTGAGCTGAAATGGACGCATCCGCCGGTAAACGGGTTGCGGTCGATTGACAACGCAAGAAGCGCTATTTTTTCAAAAAATGACATTTCTCAGCAACGCCGCGCATCTATAAACCCTATCGGCTTTGAAGGCCCGCTGACAACGGCGGCGGCAACGACGACCACCGAGTTTATCATCGAGCGCGCGCAGGGCAATTCAGTCGGCTTTGCGCCTATTGATACGGTAAACGGGTTTTCCTATCTGGATAACAACAATAATTTTGGTTTGGAAACCGACTCGCTCTATTTCTATCGCATCCGGACACTGGTGGACGGGCGTTATGTCTCTGCGTTTTCGGATACGGCGGCGGCTGTGCCGGTGATTGAGTCGGGAAATGCTGTAATGCTTACTGGTACAAGTGATTATATTGAAATTGCTGATGATCCGATATTAAATTTGGCCGGAGATTTGACGCTTGAAGGTTGGTTTTATGGAAATTATTGGGGCGGAATAGGTCGTGCTGATATCTGTGCAAGTGGGAAAGCGTGGGTTCAATATTTTCTTAGCTTTGACGACGATCTACCGTCATCTACATCATTTATATATTATTTCGTTACAACAACCGATGACTGCAATACAAATTGGACTGGCGATTATTACAGAGCCACTGTTCCCATTTTGTCGACAAATGAATGGGCGCATATCGCAGTAGTTGTAAACAATAACTCGTTTGAGAATCGAGCGGTGACTTTTTATGTTAACGGACAGGAGTACTCGGCGACGCAAATTGAGAATAGGCCATCAACTGCAGCCGCGTTTGATACAAATACTCGCAATCACAAGAATTTTATTGGTCTTCCTCTTTTTGGCTATACAGGCCCCCCTGGCCAGACCGACGAAGTCCGCATCTGGAACGTAGCCCGCACCCAGACCGAACTCCAGGCCAATAAAGACAAGCCGATTCGCGGCGATACGCCCGGTTTAGTCGGCCTGTGGCATCTGGACGAATACGCCGACCATCCGATGGCTTATGACGGCACGGCCAATCATAACAACGGCGCACTTTTTAACGGCGCAAATTTTGCGCCATCCCGTGCCATGCATCCCTATCGCCCGGTCGTCACGGCCACGCAAGTCGCCTACGATACCGTGCGAGTGCAATGGAATCCTAATCCAATCACCGATCTGAGCCAATATCGGTTAACCCGCATATCGTCCGGGACGCGCGCGGTTTTTGATACCACACTTTCGCGGTCGGTCACGCTTTATACGGATACGAACGTCATTCCCGGTCAAACCTACATCTACCAAATCGCCGGCGTGGATAGCGCCTGGCAGCGCAACGGGTTGCCCGCCTATTCCACGCAGATTGGCGACGCCGGGGCCGACACAACTTATATTCAATCGCGCAACGTGCTCGGCAACTTTGTGTGGGAAGATTACAATGGCAACGGCTTTCAAGACCCGCCGGCATTTGACCGCGGTCTGGACAGTGTACGGGTGGAATTGTATCAAAGCCCAAGCAATAACCTGGCAGCAAGCGATACAACCGACGCGAGCGGGCATTATCTTTTTGAAAATATCCTGCCCGGCGATTATTATCTGAAGTTCAACCATTTTGGCGCGGGCGCGTATTTCTTCAGCCCGGACACCGTCGGCGCAGACACGACGCGGGACAATGATGCGCGTTTGGATGGCACAACGGCGGTTTTCCACTTGGCCGCCGGTCAAGTGGATACGACGCGGGATGCCGGTTTGTATCGTCACGGTAAAATCGGCAATTACGTTTGGTGGGACATCAGCGCGGATAGTAAGCAGGACACTTGGGAGCCGGGTGTGGACAGTGTGCTGGTCAAGCTGTTTCGCTACGATGGCGCTTTTATCGATTCGGTTTTGACGGCGGACGGCGGACGGTACGAATTTGCCAATCTTGCCCCCGACTATTATCGACTGCAATTCAGTCTGTTCTGGCCGGGCATGGTCTTTGCCGTCAAGGACTCCGGCAGCAACGACTTCATTGACAGCGATGCCGACGCCTCCGGTCGTACGGACAATTTTCCGCTGTATTCGGCTCAGGCTGATACGACCCGCGACGCCGGGATTAAGGATATCCAGAAGCCGGTTTCCACACTGCCCAATGCGATTGCGAGCTGCCCGACGACGCCCATCACTCTGGCAATTAATTTTAGCGATAACTGGAGCGGCGTGGATTCGCTGGATGTTTATGAAGTTATCGGCAGCGATTCGATCCGGGTAGCCGGCAGAAAATTTTCCCCCGTGCGGGCCGGCTCGGAAATAATTTCGTATACGCCGTCGCGTAGCGGTTTAGTTAAACTATATATCCGCGCCAAGGACAAGCAGTGGTTGTTTGAAGAAATGACGACGCCGAAAGCACAGTTTATCAATGATCCGATCAAGCCGACCGCGGATAGTTTGACTTTGCAGACGCCAGAGGTAACAAATGTTGCGATGGCTCAACTCCGGGCGCGGATCAAAGACAATTTTGATCTGACCCGACTGGATTGGTATGTGGACAGTCAATTGCGCCAGAGCGTGGCTTTTAACGGCACAAGCGACACCAATCAAGTTCATACATTGACAGCCAGCCTTTTTCCGGACGGTCCACATACGATTTTTTACAAGGTTTTTGATAGATGTGATTCTACTCAATCGCAAACGTTGAGTGTGCAAACCGATACCTTTCAGCCGCAGACGCAATTGACGTTGCCGGTTAGTTCGCCGCTTTGTCAATCCGACGCAAGCATTACTCTGGATTATGCGATAAATGACCTTATGACGCCGGATCATTTAGTCAGCAGCGGCATCGACAGCCTGCAGATTTACGGTAATAGCGGCGGGGGTTGGATTTGGCTGCATACCCTGCTTGCGCCGTCAAATTTGAGCGGCAGCGTTTCGTTCACCGTGCCGGGCGATGGAAGCTGGGCTTTTGCCGGTCGGGCCTTCGATCATGCCGGAAACGCAGGGGCTGCGCCGTCAACCGGCGATGTCACGCTGATTGTAGATACGACAGCGCCTATCTTTAGCGCCCTAACGGTTTTGCCGCCCTACCACAACATTTCCAGCGGCGGGAATATTACGCTCAATTTTACCGTCAGTGAGGCTAATTTTTCAACCATTCAGATCTATCATGATGGCGGATTAGGCAGCGGCTTTGATCCGTTGCAGGGACAAGGCCATCTGATGGCGACGTTGACCAATCCGGCCTCATCGTATAGCTTCCAGGTCGACAACGCAGCCATCATGGGTTCGACGTTTACCGGTGACCGGGAATATTTCTTTAAAATTGTGGCGGCGGATTGCGCCGGGAATCGAACCGGCTCCACGCCGCTTACGACAATTGTCGACCGCATTCCCCCGCAAGTCGCCTTTGTTGATCCGGGTCTGTGCGGCAGCGGCGTGTTGAGCATCACCTATCCGACAAACAGCGATTTGAGCGGCATCGACAGCGTGTTTGTCTGGCGGTTTGCGGCGGGGACCTGGCAAAAAATCGCGGCCATCGACGGTCAGCCACCAACCTACACAGTCACTACACCCGGCTTCCACAATCATGCCGTGACGGCCCGCGACAACGCCGGTAATTACGAAGCCGCGCCGACAACGGTTGAAGCCGCCTTTTGGCTGGATAACGATGCGCCGACGATCAACAGCTTTAACGCCCCGGATTATGCCAGTAATTTATCCTTTCCGCTCAACTACACTTCTGCGGATACGAATAGCGGCATTTCGACCGTGGCTTTATCGGTTGCCCTATCGCTAACCGGACCGTTTACAAATCCGCTGCCCGATTTGAACACATCAACCGGCATGTTTACCTTTCCTGCTCCCGGCAACAACAAGTATTATTTCCGTTTAACCGTAAGCGACAGTTGCGGAAATCAGGCCACAAAGCTCGATTCAACCGTCGTCGATAATACAGTTCCATTCACCTTACTCAATCGTTTGATTGCCTGCCAGGATTCACTCCGTGTCCCGCTACAATTTAATATCAATGACGGCACTTTCAGCAGCGGCATCGACAGTCTGCATATTTACGGCAGGGAAACCGGCGCCTATACTCTGCTCTCAAGAATCGTGAATCCTATTCCGACCGGAACACTTTTTCCCAAATTGGTGAGTGTGCCCAATGCCGGCATGTGGCAATTCCAGGCCAAAGCCTTTGACCGCGCCGGAAACGTAGAAGACTTTAATATCGGCAGTTTTGATGTAGAAGTACGCGTGGATGTCAAAAACCCATCTGTCGCCCTCAATGATCTGCCGAATTTTACAAAGTTCAGCCCGATTTCGCTGACGGCGACAGCGCAGGATTGGCTGGATAGCGCGCAGAGCAAAGCAGCGTCAGTCGATTCGGTCAAGTTTTATGTCAACTTTGGTGACAGCACGAGTTTGGGTTCACAGATCGGCAGCTTTATCCCGTCGTTGGCTGCTATGAGCTATTCCATGTCGCCCGAAGGCCGGTATTGCTTCCGCGCTGTCGCTACCGATTGCGCCGGTCATGCCGATACTTCTGCGGCCGAGTGCGTGATTTATGACACGACCCCGCCGCAAGCAACCGCCGCCGCGATTGGCAATTGTCCGAGTGAGCCGGTGACGTTGACCTGGACGTACGGGAATGTGGATTTAAGCGGGATTGACCGGGTGGAAATATGGCGATTTAGCGGAACTTGGGCGGCCATCGACACCGTGCCGCCCTCACCGCAAAGCTATGCCCTGCTCGCGTCTTTACCCAACAACCGCTATCAATTTGCCGTAACAGCCATTGACCGCGCCGGCAACCGCGAAGCCGATCCGATGGTTGCCGAAGTCGATTTTAAAGTCGACACAACTATGCCGATTGCCGACGTCACCCAACCGGCCTCCTATCAACCCACGATTCCGTTTAACGTGAACTATACGGTCGGCGATCCGGCCTTTAGCAGCGGCTGGACGGCCAAACTGTATTGGACGGGCTTGTCCGGCAACGGCATTACGCCGCTGGATTCCGTGGTTGTAAACGGCAGCCTCCAATCAATTAGCGTGAATGACGGCGAATGGGGTTTTAAAGCCGTCACGACCGATAGCTGCGGCAATCGCACCCAAAGCACCTTAGTCAAAACAATTGTCGATACCCGGACTCCGACTGTAAATCTGACGCGCGTCCCGACCGGCTGTGACCGCGACGGGCTGGATACGTTGCGGGTGACGATTGATGATCGAAACAACAACTTTACGTCCGGCGGCGCGCTCATCGTGCGGCATGTTCTGGGCGGAACAACGACTAACTTTGGCACGGCGACCTGGCCCAAAGGCACGACCAATCCGGGCGAGTTTATCTTCCCGCTGAATGTCGCCAACGACGGCGCGTATACCTTTAGCGTCACCGTCACGGACAGCGCCGGGCATACGGCGACGGTGAGTTCGACAATCGCCTGGACGGTGGATCGCGTCAAGCCCATCGCCACGCTGGACAACCTGCCGCTGTCTACGGCCAACCCGGTTTTGAGTCTGCCTTACACGATCTCGCCAACCGGCACGGACTGGACCGTCGCCCAACTCTGGCTGTCGACCAACAACGGCCTGACCTGGACGCTGCAAGGTACGCAAACGACGACAGCGCCGCCGCTGAGCTTCACTTATACCGCGCCGAACAGCGGCAACTATTGCTTTTTGACGATTGCCTGGGACGCCTGCGGCAATACCGACGCGCCGACCGCGTTTGTAAGCGCCGGTCTGGTCAATCCCAATGCGCTGACCGTTATCAACCTGCCAAACGCTTACAGCGATCTCGAAGTACGATGCGTGGCGGTCAGCACCAATCAGCCGGTCTCCACCATTCGTGGGGCGCATCCCGGCACGGTGGAAGTCGTCTGCCCGGTCAGCCCGACCGCGCCGTTGCTCAAGACGCTGCCGTTTGCCGCAGTCGCGTCGATTCATCGCGAACTCAATTTTGTGGAAGTCTGGTATCGCGTTTATCAAAGCTGCGCTTTTACAAATTGGCAACTTGTCCAAACCTTGACGCAAGCCCAGCTGAGCAGCGTTGCCGCCGATCCCGCCGTCTTTGCCGGACGTGATTCCATGTGGTCGGGCGAGATCAACTTCGGCTTCCCCAATGGCGAAAATCTCTATCAGTTCTACACCCGCGCCGCCGATAAGGCCGGTTTGAGCGAGCCGCAACCGACAGCGACGACCACTGCCCACCTGTCTTTGATTATGGATGACACCCGGCCCATCGCCACGGTTATCGCCGCAGATGCTTTTATCAACAAGGCCGAAACGACCGCTGCCGGCGAAGCGCTGCTGCAGTTGAACATTCAATTTAACGATCAAAAAACGGCCTGCGTCGGCAGCGGTGTCGATTCCATCCGCGTCTATGCCCGGTTTGATCACAACTTTGACGGAGCTTGGGAGGACACGGTTCTGGTCGATATTTATTCGGAGACAAACCCGCCCGACTCGCTGGGTTCGATCGGTTCGTTGGCGAATACACTGGAGATGTTGAATCATCATCTGCGCGGCCAAATTCCCGACATCTACATCGCCGACGGGGACGGCATTTACGAATTCTTTGCCGTCGCCAGCGACCGCACCCCGTGCCGCCATCTGGAACTTGATGGTTTTGACGACAACGACCCGGATGCGACCGCCCGCGTGATCGTCGATACCGCCGCGCCTGCGCCGGTATTGGCCGGCGCGTCCGGCTGCCAAAAGCCGTTGACGGTCAACCTGACGTATTTTATCGGCTACAACCAGATCGAAGTTGATATTGATTCGCTGTTTATTTACGGGCAAACCGGCGAAACATGGGAAACGCTGGCCCGCCTGGCCGCGCCCGGCCTGAATAACGCCACGCCGATCACCGTGACCGTCCCGCGCGAAGGCATTTGGACATTTGCCGCGGAAACGCTCGACGAAATCGGCAATCGCAGCGCATTAGGCCAACGCATTACTGTGACGGTGGATGCCACGCCGCCGGTCGTAACGGCCCAACCCTTGCCCGTTTATTCCACAACCGGTTTGATCAACTTGAATTTTACAACATCCGACGCCGCGCCCGGTCAAGTGCGTTACGTCTTTATTGTGGCCGATACGCTGCCCAATTTTGCGCCCGGCCATCCGTTTGAAGCTAATTTCCCGCGGCAGGGTCATACGGTGGCGGCTTTTGGCGTTGCGCCGTTCCCGACCGGCCATATTTTTAGCGTGGACACGCTGGCGGTCAAGACCGACGGGCCGCGCTACTTTGTCGTCCTGGCCGTGGACTGCGCCGGGAATCTAACCCTGGCCCGCGCCAACACTTTCATCGACCGCCAATCACCGACAACGCAATTGGCTTTCGACGGTCAGCAACCCGTTTGTCATTTGTCGTTGGACGTGCCGTTGCGTTATGCCATTGCCGATCCGTCGCCGAGCAGCGGTTTGGCGCAAGCCCTGATTTACGGCCGAACCGATGGCGAGTGGCAGGAATTAGCCGTCAAACCCGCGCCGGGCAACAGCGGCGGCCTTGTCGTCGTTGTGCCGTCCAACGGTTTGTGGACGTTTCGGGCCGTCGCCCGCGACTCCGCCGGTAATCTGGAAGCGTTGGCCACAGCGGGTGATTTCAGTCTGCAAGTCGGCGACAACATACCGCCGACGTTCGCCTGTCCGCAATCCTTTACCTTGTTTGTTGATGTTGAATGCGTGGCCGTGCTGCCCGACTTGACCGCTAATCTGCGCGGCACGGACAATTGCACGTCGAACATCAGTTTTAGCCAAAATCCGCCTGCCGGCGAATTCCTCAACCCCGGTGAATATCCTGTTCACATCACGGCGCGGGATCAAGCCGGCAACATCAGCGAATGCGCGTTGACCGTCACCGTGGGCGACACGACGCGACCGACGCTCGATCTGCCGTCCAATGCCGTGTTGCTGTGCGGCGAGCCGTTCGATCCGCAAGTTTTGGGAATGGCCACGGCTTTTGATAATTGCAGTCAGCCGGAAATTACCTTTGTTGATGAACGTCAGGGTCAATGCCCGGCCACCATTCACCGTATTTGGACGGCGACCGATGCTTACGGCAACACAGCCCGCGGCGTTCAAACGATTATTTTGCGCGATACGGACGAAGGCCCGCTGGCCATGAACGACGAGACGATTCAAACGCCGGAAGATGTCGGCATCAACATCGCCGTTTTGGCCAATGACGCTGCCGGCAGTGCGCCCATCGACCCGGCTACGCTGGAAATTGTAAACGCGCCGGAAAACGGGGTCGCACAGGTTGAATCAACAACCGGCCGTATTATCTACACGCCCGCGGCTAACTATTTTGGGCCGGATTCGCTGACCTACATCGTGGCCGATACGCAGGGCCGCCTGTCCAATCTGGCTCATGTCTACATCCGCGTTCTGTCGATCAATGACGCGCCGACTGCCCAAAGCGATGCCGCCGCGACATTGGAAGACACCGGTGTCACCATCCTTGTGCGGGCTAACGACCGCGACATTGACGGCATTGTAGACTCGCTCAAAATCGCCCAACCGCCCGCGCACGGCACGGTTGATTTGATGCCCGAACCCGGCCCGCCCGTGCCGCCCGGCAGCCACATTGACTGGGTGTTGCGCTATCATCCCAACCGCGACTTTTTTGGCGCGGATACGCTGTGGTATTGCGCGCTTGACGACAGCGGCGCGGCCTCGCAGCCGGTCATGGTGATCATCACGGTTGAGCCGGTGAATGATGCTCCGGTTGTGGCCAATTCATTATTGACGGTAGATGAAGATGCCGGAATTGAGTTCCGCTTGATCAGCGGCGTCGCCACGGATGCCGAGGGCGATTTGCCGCTGACAAATTGGGAAATTCTGGCCGGCCCAATCCATGGACGGCTGGAATCATCTATTCACCGTGATCATCCGCAAGCGGCCGACACACGGGCCTATTTCCCCAATCTTAATTATAACGGCGCGGATCAATTTACCTATCGCGTTTTTGACAATCAGCAAGCGGCCGATACGGCAACCGTGATGATTACCGTCACGCCGGTCAACGACGCGCCGGTGGCTTATGACGGCGAGTTCCCCACGCTGGAAAATACGCCCGTCCCCGTAACGCTTCGCGGGCAGGATGTGGACGGCGACGCGCTCCGTTATGAAGTTGTTGGCGGGCCGGTGAACGGCTCGCTATCCGGCAATCCGCCTGACTTGACTTACACGCCGGATGATGACTTTAACGGTTTGGACAGCCTGACTTTCCGCGTCAGCGACGGGAAAATTTTTAGTAACATCGCCCGAGTGATGATTGGCGTCGGCGCGGTCAATCAACCGCCGACGGCTGATTCGGCCACGCTGGAGATTCTGGAAGACGACCCGGTGCTGATCAACCTGAGCCTGTACGCGTCCGACGCTGACGATGATCCGCTCAGTTACGCCATTTTTGAGTGGCCGATGCACGGCGCGTTGAGCGATCCGCTGCAGTTCCCGCATGTCGTCTACACGCCGGCGGCCAATTATAACGGCCAGGATCGTTTCGCCTTTAAAGTCAACGACGGTCAGCCTGGTCGCGTGGACAGCGAACCGGGCTACATCACGATCGTTATCATTGCCCAAAATGATCCGCCCACGGCCAACGCCGCTCAATACGAAACGCCGGAAGAAACAGCGCTTGGTATTACGCTGACCGGTTCCGACGCCGCCGACGGCGATCCGCAAGGCGAGCATTTGAGCTATGAAGTCATCGCCGGCCCGAAGCATGGCGATATCCAGGTTCGTAATAGCGAATTTATTCGCAACTCGCAGAAGGTGATGAATGAATTCATCACTACAAACGGGGTTTCCGTCGCATTCACCTATCTCCCCGCGTCGGACTTTAACGGCTTAGACAGCCTCTACTTCCGCGTCAGCGACGCCGCCGGTTTGGCCGACACTGCGCTGGTCACGATTAGTGTCACGGCTGTCAACGATCCACCAATTGCCCGTAACGATGAGGTCACCACGCCGGAGGATGTTGACATCCTCATTTACGTTTTAGCCAACGACACCGACGCCGAGCAAACGCTGGAAAAGGTGCGCCTGCTGGTGGCGCCGGATAGCGGTCTGGCCGAAGCCGTGCAGTTGCCGCGTCCGCCCTCGCCCTTTACGATTTATGGCATCCGTTACACGCCGAAGGCCAATTTCTTTGGCGCTGATCAACTGGTTTATGCGACCGAGGATAATGCCGGGGCGATGGATACGGCGGCGGTGTTCATCACGGTCACGCCGGTGAATGACGCGCCGGTGGCGGTCGATGATTTTATCACAGGTATAGAAGATTCAACGATACGTGTCGATGTTAACTATAATGATACGGACGTGGATGATTCTTACACACTCAACGTAACAATTGTTGATTCAACTCAACACGGTCGACTTTTTAAGCGATTTTTACCGGGTCCGCCGGATTCAGGCGATCCCGGCGGCTTAATCCTCTTTTATCACCCGAATTCGAACTTTGCGGGTAATGATGTTTTTCGTTATACGGTTGCAGATAGCAGTAGCGCGGTTTCGAATATTGCGACTGCGCGATTGACAATCATTGGTGTCAACGACCCGCCGACCGTGCCGACGCAACTGTTTGCCGATCTGAAAGGCAACGCCGCTGTGTTGCAAATCGCCAATTCCACCGATGTCGAAAAGGATGTCTTGACCTATCATTTCCAGTTGGCCGATAATGCCGGGTTTGCCCCATTATTTGCCGAAGCCGACAATCTGCCCGAAGGCCAAAACGGCCTGACCCAATGGCCAGCGCGCGATCTGAAAGACAACACCACTTATCATTGGCGCAGCCGCGCTTTTGACGGTCAGGCCCGCAGCGATTGGTCGGCAGTTGCCACTTTCCGCATCAATCTGGCCCCGCAAGCGCCGTTGGCTCTCACGGTCAGCGATTATCCGCAAGATCAGGGTCACGCCCTGCAATTGCAATGGGCCAACTCGCCGGACGACGGCGCAGGCAGCCGCGATGTCGCCAAATATCGAATTTATCGCTATGACGGCAACACGCCGGTTGTGCGCGATTCCGTTCCGGCGTCGGCTGTGACCACGCCTTATCGTTATACGGATAGCGGTTTGGCCGTCGGCGAAACCCGTCGCTACAGCGTCTCGGCCGTCGATGCCGGCGGCAACGAATCACCGCTGACCGGGCCGCTTGGCGCAACCGCCATCGACAACCTGGCCCCGGCGGCAGTCACGGCTTTGACGGCGGTTGATGTCACGCCGGATCAGGGCGGGCGCCTGCGTCTGACCTGGCAGCTTTCCGCCGATGACGGATCGGGCGCGAACGATGTCATTATCTACAAACTGTATCGCAGCGCCACGACCGGCAGCGTCGGCGATTCCATTGTCCAACTGCCCAAAGGCGCGACCAACTATGTAGATCGACCGGGAGCGGGCGCATTCTTCTACCGCATTTTTGCCTTTGACGGCTCGCTGAACCGCTCGCTGGTCAGCAACATTGCCGAAGGCCGCAGCTTGGACAATCTTGCGCCCATCGCCCGCTTTACCGAGATCAGCCATACCGAAGCGACGGTGCGCTCGGCGGCGATTCGCTTCCGCTTTGCCGGAGCAGACACCGTTGGCGGCGAAACCGGCACACCGGGCGATCAATTGGCTTTCCTCACCCGGTTGGACAACGGCGATTGGCAGCCCACAACCAACGCGGAGCAAACCGTCTACCCGTTGGAAGACGGCGCGCACAGCTTTGGTGTGGCCGCCCGCGATGCCGCCGGCAATTTCGGTCAACAAACGCCCGGCGCAGTCGCTTCACATGACTTTGTCGTCAGCACAAAAACGCAGGCGGTTCAGGATTCAAGCTGGCATTTGTTGGGCCTGTCGCGCCGCCCGTCGAATTCGTCGCCACAGGCGGTTTTTGGCGATGACTTGCCGTCGCCGCTGTTCCTGTTCCATTGGGAACCGACTGCCGTTATGGATCCGTACTACGGCAAGTATCTTGGCGCGGAGCAATTGCAACTGCAATCCGGCCAGGGCTATTGGCTATGGTCGCCGCAAGATGGCGATGTAGATGTGGACGGCGATTTTGCGAATTTAGATGGCCAGACGATACCTTTGAGCGAAGGTTGGAACCAGATCGGCAATGCTTACGCCTACGATATTCGTTGGTTAGATGCGCAAATCCGCAAAGAAGGCCAAACCGTATCGGTCAATGAAGCGGCGGAACGTGATTGGATTCAAAACCAAATTTACTGGTTTGACGGGACAGAATATGGCTTTGGCCCGCAGCCGGACGAGCCTGACCCGCGCCTGAATTTGTGGGGCGGCTATTGGGCGCTGGCTTTGACCGACTGCGAGTTGCTGATTCCGGGCGAGCCGTACTTTGGCGATGCGGCGGCGTTGGCGGCCGCGGCCATGAGCGTGGCCGATTGGCATATCCGGCTGTCGGTTCAGGTTCGTCCTGAGCCGGGTCGAAGAGCCGAAAATGCCGTGACCGGTTCCGTCGTTGTCGGCGCGCACGTTCAAGCCAAACCCGGTTTTGACAAACTGGATACGGCCCAACCGCCGTTTATGGGCGACTATGCCGCGCTCTACACGCATCACAGCGGCTGGCTCAAGCAAACCGACCGCTACACCTGCGATTTTGTCGGGCGCGACACCCAGGATTGGTTATGGGAAATCCGCCTGATCTCCAATCTGGCCAACCGTCCTTTGACTTTGAAATGGGACAATGCCGCGTCGATTCCGCCAGATTACACCGCTTGGCTGTACGATGAATCGACCGGCCAATGGCTGAGCCTGCGCGAAGCCGAATCGCTCCCGCTGCAAACTGGGGCCAACGGTCTGGAACGCGCCTTCCGCCTGGCCGTCACCCAAGGCGAGACGCCGGCAACCATTCCGACCGCGCTGCGTCTGGAGCAAAACTACCCAAATCCATTCAACCCCAATACCACGATTCGCTACGCCGTGGCCTCCGTCGAGCCGCAGCCGGTCAGCCTCAAGATTTACAACGCCGTCGGGCAATTGGTGCGGACGCTGGTCAATCAACCGCAGCGGGCCGGCGTCTACAGCGTGGATTGGGACGGGCGCAATGATCGCGGCGCGGAAGTCGTCAGCGGCGTCTACTTCTACGAGTTGGTGACGCCCAATGCGCGGCAAGGCCGGAAGATGGTGCTGCTGCGTTAGATGAAGTATTCCGGTGCTGCTAAAACACGGCCATGACCTCATGAGTTTGGATTTGATAGGGGGGTAAATATGACAACCTTGGAAAAATTGGAAGAGCTGGTCTACGTTGGATTAAAAGAATCAAGCGCTCAAATGGATAGGTTGAGCTTGGAAACCAACAGGCTCAACCGTGAAACCAATGCGCGCATGGATCAATCAAGCCGGGAAACCGATGCCCGTATAGAAAAACTTAACGAAGAAACACGAGCCGAGCTCAAAAAACTAAGCAGGGAGATCGGCAAGATCACCAACTCCCTGGGCAGATTTGTGGAAGATATGGTGGAACCGGCGATTATTCGTATTTTTAACGAGCGGGGCATTCCCATTACGCGCTCCTCGCCGCGCGTGAAGTCGCCATTGCGCCGGATTGAGTATGACATCATTGCCGAAAATGGCGACTACATCGTTGTTGTTTCCGTCAAAATGACCTTAGATAATGACGACGTGAAGACTTTTATCGAAGAACGCCTGTCGATCATCAAAGAGGTTTTTCCGACTTTTGCCGATAAGAAAGTTATCGGCGTCGTGGCTGGGGCCAGCATTATCAAGCAGGCTGAGGTATACGCCATGAAGCGCGGCCTGTTTGTCCTTTCGCAATCCGGCGATAGCATCATGTGTGCCAATCCGGCGAGTTTTGAACCGAAGCTATTTTGAATGTCGACCCGCGTGTGCGGATACCGGAGACTATTTCAACATGACCCATGACAAAAATAACCCGCCAAAATCCGAACGCATGATTCAAAAAGTCGTGACCCGCACGTCATTAGACGCCTTGACCACGGATCAGGATTTAGCCTATTGGCAAGGTCAATCTTACAAAGCCCGGATTGCGGCTTTAGAACAAATCCGCCGGGAATATCACTTGTGGAGATACGGTGCTGAACCTCGACTTCAAAGAGTTGTTACAATTATTCAACGCTAACGGTGTGCGTTACCTTGTTGTCGGTGGATATGCCGTTGCCTTTCACGGTCATCCGCGGTATACCAAAGACCTTGATGTATGGATTGAGATCAGTCCAGAAAATGCGGCTAACGTCATGAAGGCGTTGCAGCAATTTGGTTTTGGGGCCGTCGGGCTGCAAATCGAAGATTTTCTCAAACCGACCCAAATTACGCAATTGGGTTATCCGCCAGGGCGGGTGGATATTTTAGGCGAGCTTGCCGCGGTCGATTTCCCCCACTGCTATGCGGCCCGTTTGGAAATCCGGGTCGATGACGTTACGGTTTGCGTGATTGGGGCGGATGATCTTATCAAGAACAAGTTGGCCAGTGGTCGGCATCAGGATTTGGCCGATGTAGAAAAACTGGGCGGGAGTCCGGAAAAGAAGCGTAAGAAAAAGAAGAGCTGAAAATAGGCTTGCCTAAAACCTCGATTGGAGTTTAACATGCACAAAATTTGTTCGTACAGTCTGCTTGTCGCCACCATACTGTTGATCGGCTTGCAACCAACCATCGCATTGGCTGAGCCGCAGGAAGTCACCTGCACTATTCACGAAATTGAAGGCGACGTGGTCGTGCAGCGCAAAAACGCCAAAGACTGGCAAATCATTAAAAAAGGTGACCATCTCAATCCGGGCGACGTGATCCAGACGCGCGGGGCGGCCAAAGTTGGGCTGCTGTTTGTGGACGGCAGCATCATCCGCCTGCGGGAAAACTCCATCCTCAAAATCAAGAGCCTGAGTCAGGATTCATCGACCGGCGACAGCAAATCCAGCTTTCAAATGGTGTTCGGCAAATTGATGGCCAAAGTGCAATCGCTGCGCTCGGAACAATCGTTGTTTGAAGTGGAAACGCCCACCTCCGTAGCCGCGGTCAAAGGCACTATCTTCATCGTCGAGCATGATGACGGCGGCACACGCATCTACTTAGTGGATCGTGAAAACGGCCATGGCGTGGAAGTCCGGGCCATCAATCGCGAAGAGGCCAAAAGCCTGGCCAATAACGGCGAAAAAATTGTTGTTGTGCCCAACGGCCCGGTCGGTCTAATCGAAAAAATGAGCGATGAAGAATTGCAAAAATTGAAAGATGAATATGACGACAAAAAAGATCGCGGCGACACCAAACCCAAAGACGAGAAAGAGTTCTTTTTAGTTCTGAACGCCCCGCCCGACAGCTTTACGACCCGCTTGAGCGATGTAGTCGTTTCCGGCGAGACCAAAAAAGGCGCAACGGTCAAAGTCAATGGCCAGGCGGTGACGGTCAAGCCGAACGGCGAATTCACGACTATTATAAATCTGACCGATGGCGCGCATGTCATCAGTGTGTTGGCGACGGATGCGGACGGCAAAGAACTGCGCGAAGAAAATACAGTCTACGTCAACACCGGCACACCGACACTGACAGTTGTGGATAACCTGACGCGACCGCCGTTCACCAACGACACCAACTATAACATGACCATCATTATCACCGACCCAACGGCGCTGGATCGCTTCCGCCTGCGCCTTGACGAAAACGGCGAGCCCGGCGATTGGTTTGACGTGACCGGCTCGGTTTACACCTTCTTCCCCAAGCTATCCGAAGGTCACAACCAGATCGAAATCTACTGCCAGGACGCCGTCGGGCACGAGACTTATCTGGCGATTGAACGCTATCGGGATACGCTGGCGCCGATCCTGCAACTGACCCGGCCGGCCAGCCCGGTCACCTATATTCCGCGCGTGCCGCCGCCGCCGCCGGGCGTGGAGTTGCCGCCCATTCCGGTGTCCGGCTTTGTGCGCGACCCGGGCGAATGCGCCAATCCCAACAGTCAGCCGCCCTGCCCGGTCGAAGTGGTCATCAACGGCATGGACGTGCCAACGTTGGATCAAAATGGCTACTTTAGTGTGGAAGTGCCGCGTGTCGTCGGTGAAGTCATTCAAATCAACGTGACGGCTTATGACTTTTTGCGCAACAAATCACAAGTGACGTATACAGTGTTTATTGGGAAATAAGGAGTAGCAAACTTTAGTTTGCCTTTTTCGGTCGGGCAAATTGAAATTTGCTACTCCGGAGCCAGAAATGACACTTCTAAAAAGGAGTCATGAAACATGTCCGTGACCTTGACCTTAAATTTGCCCGATGTGCTTTTCCGACCCATTCAGCGAACAGCCCAGGCTATGAACATGCCGGTGGAAAGCGCATTGCTCAAGGCGCTAACGGCTTCCATCCCGCCTTTAGACGGATTGCCGCCGGCCTGGATAGAGGAGCTAACCCAATTGGAGTCGCAAAAAACCGCGACGTTGCAAAAAACTTTAGCCGAAATGGTCAGTCCCATGGATCAAAGGCGCCTGAATCGCTTGTTGAAAAAGGGCGTATTAACGCCAAAAGAGAATCTAAATCTCAAGCAGTTACAAGAAAAAGCCGATCGAGTGATGCTGCGAAAAGCTCATGCGGCGGCCTTGCTTCGCTTGCGTGGTGAACGTGTGCCCACACTTGCGGAACTGCGGAAAATCTGTCGGGTGGAGAAATGAAAGTTCCGGCGGCCTTGCGACAAAAGGTAATGCGATGGGGTCGTTATCGGTGCGGTTATTGTTTGATTTCTGAGGAATTGCTGGGCATGCCGATGTCCATTGATCACATTCGGCCTTTGACCCTGGGCGGCGCGACGATCGAAGAAAACCTCTGCTTGGCCTGTCGACGTTGTAATGAGCATAAAGGCGCTCGTGTCGAAGGATCGGATTTGGAAACAGGGAATGTGACACCGTTTTTTAATCCGCGCTTGCAGAAATGGGACGATCATTTTATCTGGTCACAAGATGGAACGCTACTGGTTGGAAAAACCGCGACAGGCCGCGCCACCATTACCGCGCTTAAAATGAACCATCCGGCGATTGTTGTCAGCCGCCGGCTGTGGGTTAGTGTCGGTTGGTGGCCACCAATAGAATAACGATATTAACGACATTAAAATAACCGGTGTTCACAGCTAATAGCAACACGCGAGTGTTTATGAGGACCGCAACTAAGGAAGGAGGATTGGAAATGGAAGAACTGCAGGAACTAAAAGGATTGCTTCAGCGGCAACATTATGCCGATGCTTTGACCTTAGTTGAGGAGATGGAGGAAATGAGCCGGGAAGATAAAGTCAACAAGATCAAAAGCTTTTTGAAGGTGCTGTTGCTTCATTTGATCAAACAAGAGGCGGAGCAAAAGACAACCCGATCATGGGATCTTTCCATTGCGAATAGCGTCGATCAAATCAAGGATACCAATGCGCGGCAAAAATCGGGCGGATACTATCTGAGCGAGCCGGAGCTCGCGCGTTTGATTGACAGCGCCTTTCCGTTGGCGTTAAAAGGAGCGGCTCTGGAAGCCTTTGCCGGTAAATTCACCGACACCGAGTTGGCCGAAAAAGTAAGCATTCCGCTCATCAAAACAAAGGCGCTGCAGATGATTCTGGCGGAAGATCTTTTGTGATTCAGGTCAGATTATAAAAACGATTGTCGATTATGAGATTGCCACGCAATCTGGAAATTGAAAGGGATTCTATGCGATTGAAATTCTATGTGGTGTTAGCAATATTTTTCTGGATTGGTCCTGTCTGGGCTGACGGCAACCTCTCCGGACGCAGCGGTTTGACCTATCTGCACGGCACGGTGGATCATGACAGCGTCTCGCTGATGATTCCCGGCGCGAACCCGGAATTTCAGCTTAATATGCTGGGACGCTATAATACCTTTGATGTAACGCTCAACACAACCTATCATTACAACGATTGGGACAAAAGCAAGTTTGATTTATTTGCCCTTAAGTTTGACGCTGAACGCTGGCAGTTCGAAGCAGGCGATTTTTTCGTGATCGACAACCCGCTGACCGTCAACAACCGCTTGATTCGGGGCGGGCGACTGCAATTGGGCTTGGGCAGCGAATCACTCAAGTCCTCCAAATTTCGTTTAACCTTTCTGGGCGGCGAATCCAATAAACCCGTCGCCCGCGGCGAAAATCTGGAAGGCCTGTACAATCAAAAATCCTCAATCTCCACCTATCGCCGGGCGCAGTGGATGGCCAAAGCGACCTATGTACCAAGTTCGGCTTTTGAATTTAACGCGGCTTATACCGGCGGAAAAGACCTGGAAAATTCCATAGATGAAGATAAACGCAGTTCCGCCGCGCTTAAAAACAATGTCTTCCAGACCGATGCCCGGCTTAAGCTGTTAGACAACAAGGTGACGCTTTCAACCGAATACGCCCACAGCCAAACCGACTCCACCGCCGCCGAAGACGGAACCCATGACGACGACACCTATCGCGCCCACCTGCAATACGAGGACGGTAATTTACGCGCCTGGGGCCAATGGCAGCGCATCGGCGCCAAGTTTTACACAACCGGCTATCCCTATTTGGCCCGCGACCGGCAAGGCCCGCTGGTCGGCTTAAGCTATCTTTTTCCTAACCTGATGTTCTTCTCCGGCGATTACGAGCGATATGACAATAATCTCAACGACGCGCTGCCGGTAACAACCACAACCAATGTGGCCAACGCCAGACTACGCTATCTAAAGGCCGGTTTTCCCGGTGTTAGTCTAAATTTGCGCTTACAGGATGAGCGAAGCCCGGCGTATCGGGATTCGCTCAAAACCGACAGGCAGATCGTGCGTGGTTCGTTGGATATTTCGCACCAAATCGGTCAGGCTATCCGCGGTTCCATTTCCTACTCAATGCAAAATGTGGACGACCAAAGCCTGCCGGACACCATCACCGTGCGCGTCAACTCCGACGAGCAGACGCTGGCCGTCAATCTGAGCTTGCAACTCACGTCCCGACTGTCCGTTTCGCCCGGGTTGGTCTACAACGATTTTGAGTTTGCCGATCTGAAACAGTCGCAGCAAATTTTGGTCGGCTATGCCATTACAGAGGTGCAGATTGTGCCGAACAAATTGCGGCTGGAATCAGACATCCGCTACACCCGCGCCAAGACTGAATCCGTTTCGGATGTAATTCTCATCGGACAATTTTATGACAACCAATCTTA
Source organism: uncultured Gemmatimonadota bacterium (assembly GCA_964404765.1). GTDB lineage: Bacteria > 4572-55 > 4572-55 > 4572-55 > 4572-55 > CAYOLL01. Next base: position 32,331 of record CAYOLL010000037.1, read on the forward strand.
CAAGCGGATTGGCGCAACCCATCGCCTGCGTTGGTATTTTAGCCGTGCTATGTCATTTACCGGCGTCTGGAAGCTGGAAAAACACGATGTCGATAATGATAATACGCGCGATTACACCGGCCATCAATTTGGGTTGGAAGTTGTCAAAGTTTTTTAGTTTAGGCTGTCAGACTGCTAGCACACACTGAGTTTGTCCGCATTCCAAATATCTTTGCACGACCTGGCAAGATTCTCTGTTCATATCAATAACCTTGTCCGTTTCAGTGGATGGCAGCGTGAATTTGGCAAGTCCGGCAATTCAATTGGATAAAGGTTTGTGCACGGCGGCAAGGTCATTTTCGATTCAAGCAAGGCGCGATATTGCCAATTTCGTGGGATAAGGAGATTAAAATGAAAGAAGTGTTCGATGCTCTCGGCAAAGAAATTATTGAAATAAACACAGTGAATGGATGGGATGTTACTAAACCCGATGAGTGGGAAGACACATACAAAATACCAGGTGCGCTTGCTTTGATTCACTCGGAAGTATCAGAGGCTCTTGAAGCATTCCGACATGGGGATAAGGAAAACTTCACGGAAGAACTTGCCGATACGGTTATACGTGTTCTGGACCTATCTTATGGGCTAGGTGTCGACTTGCCCAAGGCGATTGTTGAAAAATTGGCAAAAAACAAAGGCAGAGGGTTTAGACATGGTGGGAAAAGGGTCTAACAACGACTTCAAGCGGGCAGAAAAATGCAAGAATTAATCCTCAATGAGAGTATGATTTTGTTCTCCCAAAAATCCATCTGCGCCGGTTTGAGCGATCCTTTTTTCCGGGACAAAATCCGCTTTTTTGATTCCATTGCTTCAACGAACACATACGCCAAGCAGATTGCGGAAGATGGGGCAGAGGCCGGTACAGTTGTCATTGCCGAGGAGCAGATTGGTGGACGCGGACAATATGATCGAAAATGGCACTCACCGCCGTATGTCGGATTATGGCTGACATTGATCTGCCGTCCGCAGTTGCCGCCATTCAGAGCTTCGGAATTGCCTTTGCTGGCAGCTGACTTATTGCTGCCGGTGTTTGAGAGTTACAGTTCGGGTCAATTTTCTATCAAACGACCCAATGATATTTTAAGCAACGGCAAAAAAGTGTGCGGAATTTTGTGCGAATCAGCCATTCAGCGGGATGTGTTGCAGTATGTTGTGGTTGGAATAGGGGTTAATATCAATCAAACAAGCGAAGATTTCCCGGCAGAGCTACAAAACCAGGCGACATCATTATATCTGATTACCGGTCAGCGTGTTGCCCGGATTGAACTGCTGAATTCCATTTTGCAAATTTTTAAAACCAGCCAATTTTTGCCCGGAATTTAATGCTAAAACAAACAGCTTTTGTGGTCAGCGCTCTCGGAGCGAATGGAGGCTTTTTCAATTAGCAGGGTTGGTAAGTATCTTTGAAGGACTTTTCGGAAATGCTGTAGCGCTCGCCTTCCATGTTTTCCAGAATATAGCCGCCGGCGCGTACCGCCTGTAACTCCCTCCAGGGCGCAATAAAAACAATATCTTTGTCTGTACGAACACAATGCACGGGTTTACTCACACTTACATATAATCCGGGATCGCCTTCTTTGGGTTTATACATTTTTGCAAAGCGGTCTTCACGAATAATATAGGGCTTTTCACCTGGATTTGATACAATCCAATCGCCAGGATTGGCTGTGTTTTGCGTGGCGTCGAGTTCGGTGCTAATAATTTCCATTTTTTGTGCCTGTCGCGCCCACACTTCCGTAATTTTTTTGTACATGGGCGATTGCGCAAAAAGCTGCACATAATAGGAAGTACTCAAATCAACCAAATCACACTGAACAACGGCATCTTTCCCGGTGTGATCTCTAAACTTCATCGCCATTTGACGAACTTGATGGTAGGTTTGACTAAAAGAAAGCGCATCAATACCATAACGCTGTCCTTCAACATCCTGAATAATATGTCCGCCTTTACGAACCGCCTGTAATTCCCCCCATGGCGCAATAAAAACAATATCCTCATCAATCGGAATCGCTTTGACCGGTTTACCAATGCTGATGTAAACATCTTCTTCACCGGGTTTTGGGCGATATAATTCGGCGAAACGATTGGCCTTAATAACATAAGGATCCTCGCCCGGGTTAGCAACAATCCAATCGCCCGGATTGGCTGTGTTATGCGTGGCGTCTAAAAATGTGCTCACTAATTCCAAAGTTGAAGCCTGTCGGGCGCGTATTTCAACTAATTTTTTATAAAAATATGCTTTTTCAAAGGCGTCGTTAAAATAAGTTGAGCTTAAATCAACAATCCGACATTCAATCTCTTCTTTGTGGCCTTCACGATTGACAAATCGCATGGGTAGATGCGTCGTTTTTTCGTATGAATTATAAAAAGTTTGCTGCTTAACCCCATAACGCTCACCCATGGAGTTGTGGATGATGACATCACCTGCTTGCATAACTTGCAATTGGCCCCAAGAGGCAACAAAGGCAATGTTACGAACCACCGTCGTGGCTTTAACAGGTTTGCCGATACTGACATAGGTGTTTTTTTCGCCTTCCAAAGGCATGTAGTGAGCCGAAAAAAGTATATCCTTAATGACGTAAGGTTCAAAAATAATTGGGTTTTGGACAACCCAGTCACCAATATTGGCAATAATATCCGGCTCCAGCGGATTCTTATGAACAACAATTTCCGGCATATCGGCTTGTCTGGCAGTGATTTTTCCTACTTTTTTATAAAACGGGGCGTTTTCCAGCATGTTGCTAAATTCTTTAGCGTGCAGATTGACCATTTCACACTCAACTTCTTGGGTGACACCCGTGGTGGAGTCGGTCAATTGAATCGTTTGAGTCTGGCCGATTTTGCTCATCCAGTTCATGATCGTCAATCGGCTGATTTCCAGCTGCTCCTGACCATACCGGATAATACCGGCCGCGCCGGTTTCTTTTAAGATATCTTCCAGCTTGTCTTTTTTATGAAGTTTTAACATAGCGCGTTTAATTCTCTAAAGTGCAAGGAATTGCGTAACAATCAGAATATGGCCCGAATTATCAATTGAAGGATAAACCCTAAGGGTTTTATGCCCGGCAAGTTGCAGAAAATTCAAGCGGCTCGCCTCATGCTAACGGAAAACCCTTTGTGTCTTGGCTGATGAATAGTTCAGGTTATAAGAATTGTAGCAAAAACAATTGGTTTTGTCAAAGAAAAGTAGCAGAACACAACTCATTTTTATAGCAATAGTTAAACAGTCGTACTTCCGTGGATCGCCTCGGCCATTTCACGTAGCAGATGAATGTGATTTGTTTGCTCGAAAAGTGTGCCGGTAACAATGAAATTAGCGCCGGCGTTCACTTTTTTGGCCGCGGTTTCAGGGTCACGAATGCCGCCGCCTACGATCAGAGGAATGCTGGTATATCCACGCACTGCAGCAATCATTTCATCCGGCACAGGTAGTTCGGCCCCGCTGCCGCCATCTAAATAAATCATCTTCATGCCCAGATATTCCCCGGCTAACGCATGGGCTGCGGCAATTTCCGGCTTATGGCGGGGGATGGGCGCTGTGCCGCTCATAAATTGCGCAGTTGTTGCCCTTCCCGACTCAATCAACATATAGCCTAATGAAATTGGCTCAATTCCGGCCCGCTTAATCAGCGGCGCGCCTTTTACCTGCTCACCGATGAGATATTCAGCATTCCGGCCGCTGATGAGCGACATAAAAAGAATGGCGTCTGCTTTAGCCGAAATCTGATTCACGCCGCCCGGAAAAAGGGCGATGGGGAGAATAACTTCGCGCTTGATTGCTTCTAACAATGCATCAAGCTCATTGGTAAATAGCAGACTCCCGCCGACAAACAGCGCATCGGCGCCGGCCGCCTGGGCCTGTACGGCTAACTCGACCCCTTCTTTGATACTAACTTTATCCGGGTCAATCAGAATAATAAAGCCTGCTTTTTTGGTGCGGGAAATTTCTAAAAAACGTTGGTAGGTTGACATAACACGCTTATTTTATTAAAGTTATAAATTATGTAATTGAAACATACGCTTTAATTTATTGTGTTGAATGAACAAAGTCAACAGTTAATTGCGCCTTGCAATCATGCTTTAAAAAGGTTCGTTCCGCCGACTTTTTTCATGAAGAAATGGGCAAGTTTGGATTGGTAAAATGAGGATTTACCTGCGCATCGTAAGGCGGAAGGCTGTTCCGCCGGGCGGCGCGGATCGGCTATCCGCGTTACGCTTTCCCTTCCACAATTGCGATTTCTTCCGGGGTGAGGCCGTAGAGTTGGTAGACGAGTTGGTCTATCTCGGATTCTAACACGCCAGTGTCTGCTGCCGGATCGGCGGCTTTGGCAGACAAGATGTGAGCGATCCGTTGCTCCACTTCGCCATTAATCGTCACAATTGGAATTTCGGACACATACTGCGCAATATACCGAACGAATCCACCGCGAATTTGGGAGCTGACTTTTGTATAATACCAAAAAATCAGTTTGCTATTGAGCACACCCAATAACCATTTGTCGGGAAATGGAATAATATAGGATGTATTGGCTAAAAACCGGCCTTCGGCGTCGAACGAAAACTCGGCGCGTTGGGCAATGTCCGGATAAATGATTTTGGGCTGCTCAAACTCCCGCCAATAGCTGCATGATCGTAATTCCCAAAAATAATTGCCCTGATCATACCGGTTGATAAGCGCCGGACGAAAGTTGTTTAAATGCGCATAAACCGCCGGATACGTTCGTTTGAATGCGGCTTCGGCCTCTTTTGCGGTCTTGCCCGACCAGGGGTGCGCTTTGTTTTCAGAAGATTCGATTTTGATCAAATACTGTTCTGCAAAATTAACCCGCCAACGCTTAATATCTCTGCCCCGTAAATACGGCTTAATAATCTCAGCAGATTTGGCGTCCTCGGCAATCAACCGATCCTGCGTTGCTTTATCAATCACAAAAGCCTCGTTATAACCGGTTAATATTCCGCGATAAAACCGCCCTTTGACATATTTGCCTAGCGGCGTCCCGACGGCGCGTAGTTTGTCCATCAAATCTAATACCTGCGTCGCCTCCAGGCGCCAGCCGTCGTCCGTTAAACGGTTTTGCGCCACCTGAAAATGATTCAGGCGGAAAAGATTCGCAAACCCCGCCGGATTTTTATTGCTCGCCTCCCAATTCAAAGCCTTAAAAACGCTGGCTTCGGCAAATTCCTTTTGCCACAAGATAATATGCGGGTAGGTTACGGCCTCATCAAAGATCGCCGCGTCGCCAAAATCAATCAGTTGATCAATCCGCGTATTTGCTTTCAAAAAATGGCGCAGCGTTTTGCCATAACCGGCCCGCAAATATTTGTTGGAAGTAATCATGCAAAAATGTTTCCGGTCATTCAGAATCTGCCAGCCTTTTTCAAAGAAATAGACAAGGAGATCCGCCGTGCCCGCATAAGTTTTGTAGTTTAATTTGGCGAAAGTTTTAAATGTATCCCCCAATTCTTCCTGCCGGATGTAGGGCGGATTTCCAATCACCACATCAAATCCGACAAAATTACCCGCGTCGTCCAACACTTCCGGGAATTCAAAACGCCATTCAAAAGCATTGCCATAAAGCGTCTTCATCTTTTCGGCGATGCGGGCTTTGAGGACGGTCACTTCCTCGGCCAATTTCATCTGTTTTTCCCGATCAAACAGATCGGTTTGGTTAAACTCGGCCTGTTTCTTCTTCAGCTCGATAAAATCTTTATCATTGGGCAGAACAAAATCCTCCAATTGGGCTTTGATGCGCTCGATTTGCTGGCGGAAGCCGTCTTTTTGGGATTTGTCGGTCACGTTTTTGTAGCCGTAGACGATGAGTTTGTAGTCGTCCATCAGTTTTTTGATGAAGGCGCGTTGGTGGGCTGGCAGCATGGCTTCGTCGGTCAGGGCAAAGCGGCTGATGAGTGAGTTGCCGCACTTGATATTGATGTCAATATTGGGCAGGGTTTCCAGGCGCAATCCTTCGCCGGAGCCAGAAATGACGTTTCTCTGAGGAGATTCTAACTTGTAATAGGCATTCTTCAGCAATTCGATCCAGAGACGCAGACGGCAGATCATGACCGACTTGGGGTTGATGTCCACGCCAAAGAGACAGTTTTCGATGAGCGTCTGTTTTTCGTGGAAGAGGGTCTCTTGCACGGTCTGCAACTCGGCGACGGGATTGCCATTTTGGTTCAGCCGATATTGAAATAACCGGTCGTCCTCTTTGTTGATGATGATTAACTCGTCATTTTCGATGGCGATGGTATAATCCTTAATGCGCTGGCCTTGCCGGTCGGACAAGATGCGCAGATCGGACTTGATGGCAATGAGTTCATTGAGGGCGGAGACGAGAAAGTGCCCGGAACCGACCGCCGGATCACAAATTTTGAGCGAATTGATGATGTCGTTGGCCTGTTGGCGGGCGTCGCGGTCGGTGTGGTCTATTTTGTCTTGCAATGCGGCAAAGTCGGCGCATGTCCAGCCCAGGCGCTCGTTAAATTTCTGCGTGACGGCCCGGCGCAGCGTCTCGCGGCACATATACATGGTGATAAAGCCAGGCGTGAAAAAGGAGCCGTCCTTGTAGCCATTGATTTTCTCGAAGATCAGGCCGAGCACGGCGGCGTTGATCATGGATTTGTTCTGCTCCTGAATGACGGCGCTGCTGTCGCCGGCAAAATCGTAGGCGTCGAGAAACTCGAACAGGTAGTTGAGCGTGAGTTTGCTGCCGGTTAGGGGCGTGCCGCCGCTGTCTTTTAGAACGGTTTTGTTATAAATGGGCAACTCCAGGCGGTCTTTCAGCGCGGAGATGCGGATGGCGGCGTCTTCCAGTTCGTCTATCTCAAAAAGCGAGCTGTTGAGATAGGGAATATCGCCGAATTTTTGGCGCACCGACTGCCCGCGTTGTTCGATTGGCACGGCCAGAACCTCAAAGAACAGTTCTTCCAGTTCGTCAAAGTCGGTGATGCGCCCGGCGTTGAGAAAGGCGTAGTTGCGGTCGCCGTTGTGGTATTTGATGAGCTGGCCTTCCAGCAGTTTGAGGAAGAGGACGCGGTTGATCCACTTAAGGCACAGTTCCAGGCCGACGCTGAAAAGCTGCTCGGCGGCCGTGTCGCCATATTGCTCGACATTTTTGACTTTGCCGAGACGATTGGCCACCGTCAGTTTGTTGATGGCGTTTTCCAGCAGCGAGCCTTCGTGGCGCTGTTCTTCCGCCGGGCGTTGAATGATCTTTTTGCCGCCGTCTTTGGTTTCGATCAGGCCGATGAGGTGCAGCAATTCGTTGTAGAATTCTTTGTTGAGCGTGTTGCTGTCGTTGGCAAAGGGCTGTTTGAGCAAATGGGCCGGCGACAGGATTTTGTAGAGATCGAGCAGCTTTTCGTCGTCCGGCGATGAGCCTAACCTTGCGAAGGCTTTTGTACTCGCATCCGGGGATTGTGGGACTAAGCCTTCGCAAGGTTTCAGATAATTCTGATAGTCGCGCAGATCAAAGGCGGCGCAGGGAACGGCTTCGGTCAAACCGTCCAAAAAAGGCGCGGCGATTTGCTCGTAAAAGTAGCGGGTGTCGTGGCCGCTGGTTTGGTATTCCTCGTAGGCCTGGCGCAGTTTGGCGTTGCGAAAGATATTTTTTTCAAACCACACGCCGTCGAAGAGATACCATTGCCGGATGTTGGTGACGATGAGATATTTGAGGTGATGATTGTCGTTAGCGCGGGTTTCGCGCAAGTAGTATAGGATTAGCTCGTGCAGGGCTTTGGCGTTGGGGCGCTCCGGGCTGATCATTTCGGCGGCGTTGGACGGCTTTTTGAATTCGAGGATGACGCCGACCGGATCGTCGGTTTTCGCGCCGAGGCGGATGACCAAATCCTGCCGCTTGTTGACATTGACGATGTAGTCGTTTTTGTAGTACACGTCGCGCAACATCTGCGAGATGACGTTTTTGTGGTATTCCTCATCCTGCCGTTCGTCCATCTGACCAAAGGCGGTTTGCAGCGCGGCCTTAAAGCGCTCCATGTCCTCGCGGCTGACGCTTTGCTTGCGATAGGCTTTGCTGAGGCTTTGGGTTGGGGTCAGGAGTTGCAGTTTCATTTTCACGCTCATGGCTAAGAAGTTGATCCGGGTTCAGGACAAATTACGGCTTTTAATCTGGACATTTCAGCCTTAACTGTCAACGGAAAAATGACATAGAGATTACATCTTTGGAAAAAATGGAATCTCTAAACAATGGATACGCCTTTAAACTCGCGGTTAAAGGCGCGGGTACTTCCGGCCATCTGGCTGCGCGTGGACCGACGAAATAGATGTGGCGGATCAATTGCCGGGCCTCGCTGGTGGCTTTGTGGCGTGTCATAAATTTTTCAGGACGTGGCCTAATTGACATACGGACTGATGAATTGAATCAATTCTTTCAGATTGTAGCATTCGGCGAACTGTCGCACTTTCAAGGTGAATGCCGCGTATTGCGGATCGGCTGTTTCAATCTTAACTATCCATTCATAAACGCGCTTAATATCGCCGCTCTTTTCAAATGCAATTAGTTCGCGCAGCCATTCTGCGGGCGGCACAACAAGCTGTTCATTTGGACTATTTGGGCCGGGCGATTCTGAGTCGGCATATATCCATTCGACATTAAGATAGCGACTCAAACAGTCGTATAAATCGTCAAATCGAATTGGCTGGGGAATAAAGCGATTACACCCCGCGAGCAGACTTTTTTGCCGGGTTTCGATAAAGGTGTCTGCAGAAAAGGCGATGATCGGCAGAGTGGTTATTTGCCGCAGTCGCTTTATAGTCTCAAAACCGTCCAGTCCGGGCATAATCAGATCAATCATAATCAGGTCGGGCTGTATTTTTTTCGCCAGTATAATGGCTTCTTGTCCGCCGGGCGCGCAGGCCACAGTAAAGCCCAGTGATTCCAGCATGGCTTGCAGAGTTTCACGGTTGGTGCGGTTGTCATCTACTACCAGTAGTTGCCGCTTATCGCCGCGGAGACCGATGATTTGCCGCGCAAAATGCAGTTCGGCGCTGAGGCCGCCCGAAGCTTCCGGCAGCGCAATCTCAAACCAGAATTTACTCCCCTGCTCAACAACGCTGTGCATGTACAGTTCGCTGCCCATCAGACGGACCAGTCTTTGGCTGATTGACAGGCCTAGGCCGGTCCCTTCGCTTTTGAAACGGCGGTCGTTTATTTGTGAAAACGGCTCAAATACTGCCGCAATTTTATCGGCCGGGATGCCAATGCCGGTATCTTCAATCCAAAATCCGGCGTGGCCTTGCTGATATGTAATCTTAAATGTAATCTGGCCACGCTCGGTAAATTTGACGGCGTTGCCAAGCAGATTCAGCAGTATCTGATGCAGCCGCGTTTTGTCACCATGAACAGCCGGAGGCAGATTTGGCGAGGCTTCGTATACAAAATTTAAATTCTTTTTGCGAGCGCGTACCTCGATCATTTCGATAATCAACTTTATAAAATCTGCAGTGCTGAAGTCGTCCGAAATTGTTTCCATCTTGCCGGCTTCGATTTTTGAAATATCCAAAATGGCATTAATCATCATGAGCAGATGCTCGCCGCTGTCAAGAATTGTGCGAATATGTTTCTCATAGCTTTTTAAAATCTTTGCATCCTGTTTCAGTAGTTGTGCATAACCCAGAATGGCGCTTAGCGGCGTTCGCAACTCGTGACTCATGGTTGCCAGAAATGCGCTTTTGGTGCGACTGGCTGTTTCCGCTGCGTCCTTGGCCATGCGTAAAGCCTCTTCGACTAATTTACGCTCGGTAATGTCCTGTCCGCCGCCCAAAATACGAGTAATTTTATTGTCGAAAGCGTCCGGAATTGGTCGGCCATAGTCCCGCCACCAGCGAACTTGGTTATTTTTTGTGACAATTCGGTATTCGCTGACATCATCCTCGCCCTGTAATAAGCGTTTCATGCGCTGACGAAGAATTTCTACATCTTCGGGATAGACAAATCCCAGCCAGCCGCCACGCGCTTTAGCTTCCTGCCAGGTGTAACCCGTATTTTTCTGGAACGCATTTTCCGTCAACCATTTGATTTCAAAATTTTGATTGTCATCCACACTAATTTCAAACATGTAATCGGAAGTCAGCTCGGCAAGTAATTGATAGCGTTCCTGGTTGATGCGCCGTTCCTCGTCCACCCGTTTTTGGGCGGTCACATCCCGTGTCACCGTGACAACAGATTTAATCGTGCCATTTGGATCAAACTCCGGATATATCCGGGTTTGCTGGTAATGCTGACCGTCCGGGCCGGGCATCGAGAACTCTACATCAACCGCTTTTCCTGATATAATTGCTTTAGACAGGCTGTGGTCAAAAAAATTGGCGTGTGACTTGGCAAATTCAACTTCACTGTGCTTTTTGCCAATCAAATCTTCGGGGCGCACATTGATAAAGCTTTTAATGGACGGGCTGACATAGCGGTAGCGCAAATCAAGGTCATAGCGAATAAATACATCATTGACATTTTCGATAAGGGCACGGAAATTGGCCTCGCTTTCACGCAGATCGGCATCAGCTTTCAGACGATCCCGGACATCCCGCAAAATTGTGCGGCTGTATATAAAATTATTGGCGGAATCATACTGGGCGGTCGAGGATATTTCTACCGCAATGCGTTGGCCGTTTTTGGCAATCAGCGTGCCCATACTCTGCTTGCGGTAGCCGTCACTCTGCAACTGTTGAAAGCGCATGCTGGTGCTCTGGGTTTCCTCCGGCGAGTACAACTGACTAATGCTCATGCCGATAAGTTCCTCGCGGCTGTAGCCAAGCAGCTCGGTCGCTTTTTTATTGGTCGAGATAATGCGGCCCTGGTTATTGACGGAATGAATAATATCCGGGGAATTTTCCACTAAATCCCGATAATTCGCCTCACTTTCGCGGAGCGCTTCCTCTGCCTGATGGCGATTGGTGATGTCCTCACCGGAAAACAGGCCGATTATTGTCCGACCCCGCGCATCAACCATGGCGGTATTATGCCAGGCAATATGACGGACTTTACCGGTATGAGTTTGTACCATGCATTCATAGTCATGCATCGCCGAACTAACGCCTGCTATAAGCGCGTCAAAATCCAGCAGCGCCCGCGCTCGAACCGCATCCGGCACAAAAGTTTCGAACCAGTTTTTGCCGATAATATCCGCTTCGGTGCAGTTTAGAACTTCCAAACCTTTTTTGTTAATTTTCTGAACCTTTTTGTTCATATCAATGACCAGCATCATTACCCCGGCGACTTCAAAGTAGAGCTCGGCTTTATCGCGCTCTTCTTGCAATTCCCGGGTTTTCTCATGAATTTGTACGGCCAGGCTGGCATTTAACGCCTGCGACTCCCGCATGAGCCGCAGATTTTGGGCGCGCAGATTATAGGCCTCCAAAGCTCGCTCAATAGTCAGCAAAAGCTCGTTTTTACTGAATGGCTTCAGGATAAAACTATAAATTTGAGCCTGATTAATCGCCACGATAACGTCATCAAATTCTCGCGAGGCTGTAAAAATAATGCGAATTGCGGCGGGAATGATGCTGCGACTTTTTTCTAAAAAAGCCGCGCCACTCATAAACGGCATGTGCTGATCACATAAAATAAGCTGAATATCGTCCGGATGGGGCATGGTCCGGATCATTTCAAGGGCTTCAAGGCCACTGTTAGCTGTCATGACGCGGTAATGTGGCATCAAGATATAGCAAAGCATACTGCAGATGGATTGGTCATCGTCCACCACGAAAATAAGTGGCGCATCATCTGCTGCGTGATTATTCAGATTTGTGCTTGTCAAATTACAGTCCAGTCTTTTAAAATTAAAGATTTATTGTATCCGCTTATTAAGTCCGGGAAAAGCAAACCTTGCGAAGGTTATACTTGGCGCGGAAGTCAATATTTTCAAGATTGTTAGCGGTTTGCGGCGTAAACCTTCGCAAGCATTAGTGTCCGTTCTTTAACCATTGACGATTTCATAAGTTACGGGGACGGG
>CAYOLL010000038.1:0-44249 GCA_964404765.1 uncultured Gemmatimonadota bacterium
GAGATATAAAAACTTATTTTACAATGCACTTAGTACACTGTAAATTAAGTTTTTTAATATCTCTTGTCTCACGCCAAGGCGCCAAGACGCAAAGAAAAATCGGCTTTTGCTTTTCTTAGCGTCTTTGCGCCTTGGCGTGAGGTTATATAGAAATTTATTTTACAGAGTACTTGCAAACGGCCGCCGCTGTTCGGGGCGGACGAAGGCCGCCCGTCGCCTACACTACTCGTTAGCGCGTCACTCCTCCGATAGTTCTTTGATTTGAGCAATGGCAAGACCTGTATCTTCCGAAATTTCTTCCAACGATTTACCTTTTCTTACCATCCTACGGGCAATTTCTTTAGCCTTTTCATCCATGCTTTTGCTCACTTTGTCGCGCAGTTCTTTATTTTCATCTTCCAATTCCTTAGTTTTCTGCGTCTGCCCCTCTTGTTCTTTCATCCGCGCATTTTCTTCCGGCGTCACATGGCTGGTTTCGATCAAATCAAAAACATGCCGAATTTCCGGGCGATATTTCGTTTCGTCAACTTCCTCGTCAAAGGTATCCACAATCGCGTCCATCCATTCGCGCAAGTCCGGCGGGGTCTCCTCGTCTGCGTAGCGGGGGCAGATGTAGATGACTTTGTGGAAAATTTCACTCAATGGCTCACCTTTTCGATTCTTCGGGTCAAAGTCAATAAATGCCATATCGGTTTTATGCCAATCGCCGGATGTTAATACCACCAGCGTATAGACCGTGAGATCCGGGCGATAGGTTTTGGAACGCGCCGCTTGTTCGAGCAAGGCTATGCAATGATAATACAGAAATCGGTCATAATGATCGGGATAGCGTTGCTGTTGAATATCCACAATCACCCGATTTTTGAGGTCTTCGGCGTATAGGTCAAAGCGAGGCTTGACCGGGCCGATAGGAATATCAAATGCCTTTTCCTGAGTGACCTTATCAATTTCAAGGCGAATACCCAAAAAGTCATTGGCAAAGGCGGTAAAGACCTCCGGCCGGCCAAATGCTTTTTTAAAAATCACATCATAGCGTAATGGGGCTACATGTTTCATAGTTTCACACCTCCACAAAAGAATTAGACCTTGCAACTGCATAAGTTACAAGGTCTAATTTCGGTTTTTGGCCGGACAAAGTCAAGGGTTTTGTCACGCCTGCACTGCTCATTAGCATTGCGCCTTGCTTGAATCGAAGAACGACCTTGCCACCGTGCACAAACCTTTACCCGATTGAATTGCCGGACTTGCCAAATCCACGCCGCAATCCGCTGAATCGGAGAAGGTCCTTGACAAGAGCAGAGAACCCTGCCGGGCCGAGCAACGACGTTTGGAATATTGACAGACTTGGCGCGTGCTAACGAACCAGGCTAACCGGCACCGCCTGCGCCGAGGCTATAAGTGAAGCCGAGATAGCAAAATGATGAGAGAGATCGGAAGACAATGCAGGCGGGGTCCGAGTTGAGCTAAGGGTTAGGTTTCCGTAGGGGAGATTCTGGTTTTGTTCTTTTTGGTGATAACGGCAATTGCCGGTGGAAAGATAAGCCAAAAACCTGATGCGGGCATGAGCACGATGCCAATAATCCCGATTGCCAACAAACTCCAGCCGATATTTTCGGGAAGCTGACCTGACGAATTCTTCTCAATCGCGTCAACAAGAAGACCATAAATGAATAACATTGCGCCAAAGAGAACAAACCAGACTACGGCTCCTGTCATTGGATCATTGCCAACGGTGTTGAATACTCCGCGCTTGAGAATAGCAGCGAGCACATTTCCGAAGATGGCGAGGGCGAAAACCGTGTGTATTGCTGAAACAACGATTATCCAACGACCAACCCATCGTTTCATGTGGAACCTCCAGTGTGCAGAATGAAACCTAACGCCACGGTTAGGCGCGGGACGCCAAACCTGCAAACGGCCGTACTGTTCGGGGCGGACAAAAGCCGCCCGTCGCCTACACTGCTCGTTAGCATCGCGCCCTGCTTGAATTGAAGAACAATCTTGACACCGTGCACAAACCGTTACCCGATTGAATTGCCGGACTCGCCAAATCCACGCCGCCATCCGCTGAATCGGACAAGGTCATTGACAAGAGCAGAGTACCTTGCCGGGCCGAGCAACGACGTTTGGAATGATGATAGACTCGATGCGTGCTAACGCCCGCTTCACCGAACCTGGGAAGGCGGGCACAACCGAACCTTGAAATAAAACCAACCAATTTTCCCGCCCGCCTTTCCAAGTCCGGTGAAGCGACTGTTTGGCATTTTTCATTTTTACCAGCAAATTTCTGACAGCGTGTCATAATTAACTTGACAATATGCCTTTAATATTTTATAGTTGTCTAAAATCTTAACAAGTTATATTAAGAGGAATTTTATGCCGATAATGCAAGAAAAATCTTTAGTTACTTTAGATAAATTTATCATCCCTCCTCAAGAAATAAATAGGGAAGAAACTTTATTTTATAATCAGTTAGAAGAAATTCGTCAATGGTTCTTGAATGAATTATTGGAGACATATTGTTACCCTAAAGAATGGCTTGGAAACCGAATAAGGTTGTCTACAAAAAGTGATGGATTTTTTGGAATAGTTCTAAGTTTAGCGGAGGGAACTCCATTTTCAATAGTTTTGCTCTACCAAAATCAAAAGCCAAAAGAAGTCGAAACCCTTTTGAGAAAAATCATGGCGGAAAATGACTTTATCGGTGACGGCGTTGCTTCTGATGGAACTCAAAAAGGAACGATATTTTTGAAAAAGAACTATATAGATAATAGTTGCACGTACGTAACAGATTTTGAAGTATATAAAAAGCAAGGAGTTTATGAATCCCGCTCTCTAATTGTTGGAACCCCTACTCATTCGACAAAACAACGTGAATTAACACCATTAACAGATAATATAGAAAATTTATTCTTTGAAATCCATAGTCATCTTCGTGATATAGACGGGTTACATCCAGGAGATGCTTTAGACGAATTGTGTAAATTACTTTATGTAAAACTATATGATGAAGAATCTACTAAGCCGCAGGAAAAATTACGTTTACAAAAATGGGAATACGGAACATTTGAAGAACTCGCAACAGAAACCCGTCTATTGTATAAACAAGCAAATGAATATGATCTACGAGTTTTTCGTTTAAAGATCCCTCAATACGAGAGATCTAGGGGGGTGTTTTCTGAAAAAATCAAACTGTCAAGTGCTGCGATTTCTAGAGCTATAGAAACATTACAGAATTATAGTCTTAGTGATTCCAATGCAGATATAAAAGGGCGGGCATTTCAAAAAATACTTGGGCCAACGATTCGGTCAGGTATGGGACAATACTTTACACCTGATAGAATTGTTAATTTTATGGTAGAGGTGGCACAACCATGTTTGGAAGATTTAATTTTAGATCCTTTTTGTGGTTCCGCTCATTTTCTATCTTCATGTCTTCGCTATGTGAGACAGCATATTGCTCAAAAAGACGATAAACGTTTTCATGAATTTGCTTTTGGAAAGCTTCATGGAATTGAGAAGAGTGAACGGATGGTACGTATTGCCATGACTGATATGAGATTGCATGGTGATGGACATAGCAATATCAGATGTACCGATTCCCTTTTAGAATTTGCAAACTATCCAGATTTGCAACAAGAATCTTTCGATCTTATCCTGACCAATCCTCCTTTTGGTTCTCTATTAGGGCGGGATAGTTTTTCACAATTAGGAAAATTTGATTTGACAAGGGATAAACAAACTGTACCTCTTGAAGTACTTGGACTTGAACGATGTATTCAATTTTTAAGGCCTGGGGGAAGGATGGGGATTGTGTTACCTGATGGAATACTGACCAACAAAAAGACTCAGTATGTTAGAGACTGGCTACAAATTAAAGCCAAAATATGCGCGATTATAAGCTTACCAGTTGAGACGTTTACCCCGTTTGGAGCAAATATAAAGACAAGTATAATTTTTTTAAGAAAATGGAAAAGTGGGGAAGTACAAACTAAAGATTATCCGGTTTCTTTAGTAAGAATTGATTCAGTAGGTTATGATACTTCAGGGAGAGAAAAAGCATCAATAGAATTAGAAGAAGCGGTGGAACAGTTGAAAAATTATTTTAACACTGAGGGATGGTAATATGTGGTTTGATAAAGTTATATTTTCAAGATTGATCAACGATGGCCGGTGGAAAGTAGAATTTTTTGTTGGTAAGGATATTAGTATTTTATCTGCTTATGAGATTGTTAACCTCGCTGAGATTGTGGAAGAAAGGCAGGAGTCGGTTGATCCACAAACCTGTCCAAATGATGTATTCAATTATATCGGTTTAGAAAATATTGAATCATTAACAGGAGATTTGATCAATTTTGCTCCTTGTTATGGTAGAGATATTCGATCTCGTTCTAAAGTTTTTCAACAAGAAGATGTTCTTTATGGAAGATTACGACCGTACCTTAATAAGGTATATTATGCTACTGGAGAGATTGCAAAAGGAATTTGCTCTACCGAATTTTATGTATTGCGAGCGGACAAAACAAAAATATTACCCCAATTTTTAAGAACTATTTTAGTCTCTGAATTTGTTTTACAACGCACTGCCCGTTTCCAAAGTGGAGCAGCTTTGCCAAGAATATCAAAAAAAGACCTTTTTTCTCTTTCTATTCCCCTACCTCCAATAGAAGACCAACAACGGTATAATAGTTATATAGAACAAATGAACACAAGAAGGTTACAACTAAAAAAAGAACTTAATGAACTCCCACAGATAATGATGGCATATGTTATAAACAGCCTTAAAGAAGGCTCTCTTTCAGGCTCATATGCTTCTTAGGTCATTTTGGTAATATGGATGTTTCTCTCGGATTTGCTGAACAAGATTTTCTTTTTTTAGTTTTTTATATTCTATCCCTATTCGGCTTGCTAAAGATTGCCATTCAGATATTGTATATTGATTTGTTTCTTCTTCAGGAAAATTTTTATAAATTACAGAAATATATTGATGCGCAGTTTCATCTTGTTTACGAATTTCTCTAAAGATGCGACGAGATTGCTCTGAGCTTGTCTTTAACATTCGTAACATTCCACCAAAATTTGCGGCATATGAAACATTTTTAGATACGCGTGAAGCCTCTGGCCCTGTGATTCTTTCTCTTTTCTTTTGCTCATTTAACGGTTCACCAACATGAGGACATGGAGATGCTAAACATTGATCAGGGCAGTTTCCCGGCTCAATAAAAAAGCCTCCTCGTGCAAGGTGTAAAGCATCTCTTAAGTTAGCTACTGGACGGGCGAATCCAAGAAAATGATCGAGGACTTGAGGACATACTTTAAGCGAACCATCATTAAGAGGTATCCAATCCCACACTATAACAAGCAATAAATCATGTTCTCCAATTTGAGAAACCAATTGATCAAAATGTGCTTTTGATTCATCAGCAGATTTGACCATTGACTTCGCTTCTATTCGTAACAATTCCCCGTGCTTGCTCTCAGGATTCCATTCTTGATCTCGAAGAATACAGGCAAAATCGTTGTAGGCATGTTCATACATCCAAGCTATTTCACATTGACTATTTGGTTCACCTGCTTGGTTTAGTTCACAATTTGCATAATAACCCCATAAAGCTTCCATGAGGCTTCCCATTCCGCTTCCAATCCTGCCTCCCCGAGTTTTTAAGATGTTACGAGCAAAATCGTTCATTTTTTGACATGCTCTCGCAGAAACAGCGATTAATATTTCTTTAGCTTGATCTGGTGTTATCATAAATATTATTATCGATTTTTTAAAAAAAGATTAATGAAAATTATCAAGTATGTTTGTAGCAAATTTTGAAAAGTCAAGAAAAATTTTGTGAGGTTATTTTTTTGTTGGATATTAAGTAGCCGAACGATTCAATATACCCTAAATCAGTGACAAGTTTTTTGTAACTTGTGAATAAATAAGCAGTTGTTGAGATTATGATTTCGCCCGTTTGGTGAAGATCAAACTCTCATAACCTGTTTATCTCAATAAACTAACATTTCTCACTTCGTTTATCGAGTACGGATTATAGATATTTCAAGGGTTTTCGCGTATTTTCTCATCCCACAATGACTTCCACTAATAAAGTTTGCGAAGTGAAAACCCGGTGATAGTTGCATTTGAGTTTAACCCCCTTGAGAGTTTAATTTTTCCTAAAATCATCTGAAGGCCGCATAAACATTGAATCTGCGGCTAAATTTCGAAGTGAGAAATGTGAGAATAAAGTTATGAAAAACCCGTCACTGATTTAGATATACGGCAACAGGCCGTATATCATTTTTAACGAAATTTCTTGCTATACGGCATGGCCATGCCGTATATGATTCCCATCAAAAACAGCGCTCTTTTGTCAAATAAAGCAGTTCGTCAATTTACGCTGGAACTAAAACCGGCAAAATCAGGACGTCTTATATCTGTCAGGACTCGACATAAATTACCGCCCGACTTCCATGAAAACAAGCATAGCCATTTCCAAAAGCCGTGTCAATAAAAATCACAGCCTGACGAAAATTTTTTTGAAAGGGTCTGCCCACCGCGGACAGACCCTTTTCCTTCAGCAATCCAACGGCCTTTACTTCAACAGCAACATCTTCCGCACCTCAATCAACTTCCCCTGTTGCAGGCGATAAAAATACACGCCGCTGGCCGCATCCTGCGCCTGCCAAACCACGTTGTGCAATCCAACCGATAATTCATCGTCCAGCAAGGTGGCCACGACCTGTCCGGCCACATTGTAGATTTTCAAGGTCGCCCGGCCCTTTTGCGGCAGGGTGAAGGCAATCGTTGTGGCCGGATTGAACGGGTTCGGGTAATTCTGGCTCAGGCCAAAGGTGTAGGCCGTCGGTTGCGGCGCGTCGTCTTCGATGCTGACCGGGGCGACGCGGGTCGTGACCACGTTGGGCCGCACAGTTTCGGCGTTGCCGGCAAAGTCTTTGGCCAGTGCGTAAAAGGCGTAGGTGTGCCCAAAGTTGACTTTCACCCGCAGCGAATCGCCGCCGGTCGTCCACAGCGGATAAAAACCGCCGCCGTCAAGCGCCTGATAAATCGTCACGGCCTGCACACCGGAGGCGTCGTCGGCGCTGTGCCAGCGCACGAGCACGGTCGTGTCCGGCACGGTCGCGGGCAGGGCCGTCATCTGCGTGACCGGCGCGGCAAAGTCCAGCGTGTTCAGCGTGGCGTTGGTGGTAATCGGCGCGTTCAGGTCAAAGGTGATCGTAGCCGTATTGCGCAGCGTCGCGCCTGAGGCCAGGCCGGATTTGGGCAGCACGGAATAGCCCACCCAGCCTTCGCCTTCGGGCGGATGAACATTGGGCGGCAGTTCGATGCCTTCGATTTCCCAGCGCAAAATTTGCCCGGTGACTGTCTTGGTCCAACCGGCATGGCTCGTTGGCCCAAACACGACCGAGGCCGGGTCAAACTCCGGTCGCAGCGTATCCACAATCACGATCTTCCAGGCCGGCGCGGTGGCCTGGGCCTTGTTCTCGAAGAAAATCTGGTAATTCATACGGTTGATGGCCGTGATGTAACCGGCCTCGCCTGCGCCGGACGGCCCGGCCTTTTCGTTCGGGTCCCACGAGGTCACTTTTTGCACGCCCTTTTGCGCCGTGCTGACTTCGCCGTTGACGTAGCGATTCGCGCCCTGACCCATCGCAAAAATCATTGTAATGCCAAAATCAGCTATTTTCAAAAAAACGACATTCGGACCCAGCACGAGACCAGGCCCCCAGTTAAAGGCAAAGTCTTTCAGAACCTCCTTGGCCGGTTTTTCAAAGCCGAACCAGTCTTTTTTGGTTTTTTGCCACGATTTTTGGAATACCTCGCGAGCGGTTGTTTTTTCTGTCCCGGCAAAAACTTCCTCGGTGGCATTGGTAACCAAATCGGCGGCAAAACTGACGGCCAGCCCGGCGGCGGCATACCCAACGTACGCGAGCAAGACCGGAAAAACCTGCGGCGAAGCCGGATCAACCTGGAAAGAGACGGCGGTTTGCGGAACCCACGTCCCCGGCGCTTTATCGGCCCACGTCCCCGGCACTTTATTACCGCGAACTGGATCATAAGCGAGACTCCCAAGTGCCGGGGACGTCCTTGCTCCAAGGTCAGCCCGCACGATCATAGTAAATTGGCGCTCTTCGTGCGGGGCCATGCTTTCCACAAACAGCAAGGCCAGCGAATCCGGATAGGACGCTGCGTTTTCATCCCACACCAGCGCGAAATCCTTTGGCAGCAAGGGCTGCGGCGTCACTCCGGCGGGCGCGGACGGCTCGATCCGCTCGATATGGATGCCCGGACTGACGGTCAGCATGATGGCCATCACCCCGGTCGGGGCGTCGCTGTTGTTGACGTAGTTGATGGTGTAGCGATTGGGCGGCCCCACGCGCACTTGCGGCCGGCCGATAATCGCCGGAATGACCGATGGCCGCACGGACACCACATCCGCCGATGAGGACAGCACGTAATCGCCGGAAGCGGGCGCGTCGGTGATGGTCACGCGGTTTTGGTTGGCGTCGCGGGTCGTGTTTTGCGAGGTGGAGATTTGCCGCCACGTGCCGCCGCCGTCGCTGGAATGGTAAACTTGCAGATTCGCTTCGGTATTTTTGCCCAGCGCGTCATCGCCATAATACAAATTCAAACTGGCAAAGGTGACGGTGAGATTCGCTGGTTTGGCCGACATGCGCCACCAACTTTTAACTGCCCCGGCAAAGGTCGGCGGTGGTTGATGGCCAAAGGTCGTGGCGCTCAACGTGTCCAGACCGCTGTTGAGCAAAATCTGCCCGCTTAAGTTGAAATAATTGTACGTCTGCGTCGTCGTGGCGATTTTGCGATCAAACGACACTTGACCCCAATTGTCCAGCGTGCCCGACAGCGCACCGCTCAGAATTCGCAGCGTGGCTGACGCGGCCAATTGACATTTGGCGTCGCCGCTGATGTTCAGATTGGGCAGGACGTTGTCGCCGGTCAAAATCACCGTATTCCCCGTAGCGCGCACATCGCCCGCCGCTGACGTGGCCAGGTTGATCGTGCGCAGACCGGCCCCGCTTAGCAAAGTGGCATGGGGTGTCCACAGACCCGGACCGGAAATGCTGCCGCCGGCGTCAACGGTAAACGACCAACCGTTTGGTTCGTGTCTCACCACGCCGTTGTTTACGATGTTGTAAACATATAGGGTCAGCGGGCCGGGCACATTTTGCAGCGTGTCCGTCACGGTCAGCGTGTTGTGGAAGTAGACGGCAGCGTCCACTTGCGCCAGGCCGTGAATATTGGGTGCGCCATAACAATCGGCCCAGCCAAGCACGCCGCTGTTGACAAAATTCATATCGCCCAAATTGCGCAGCACGATTTCGTTGATTTGACCGGCCTTCCACACGCCGGTGATGCCGTCCAACGTCAGGGCGTAGTTTTGCATGTCCAAAATCGTCCACTGGTTTTGTGCCAGGAAATTGGTACGTGCCCGGAACGTCAACCCGGACGCAGCCTTGATCACGCCCAACGTGTCCATATTGAAAAAGCTATCCCCGGCAAAGGCTTTGCCATCGGCCTGCTTAAGGATTTGATCCGCTGTGCCCGTTAGTTTGGTCGCGCTCGGATTCCAAAAGGCGTTGTTGGTGAGATTGCCCTTGACCTCCAGCGTTAGCGACCAGTTGTTTGTTTCGCGCCGCAGTACGCCGTTGTTGACAATGTTGTTGACATACAAGGTCAATGGCCCGGCGACATTTTGCAGCGTGTCCGTCACCGTCACTGTATCATTGAAATAGACCGCGGCATCCACTACGCCCAGGCCGTGAATATTCGGTGCGCCGGAGCAGTCGGCCCAGCCGAGAACGCCATAATTTGCAAAGTAAATATCTTTGAGATTACGCAGCGTCACTTCGTTGATTTGACCGGCTTTCCACACGCCAGTCAGGCCGTCCAATGTCAAGGCGTAGTTTTGCATGTCCAAAGTCGTCCATTTGTTGCTGGCCTTGAAGTTGGTGCGGGCGCGAAACGTCAGCGCCGACCCGGCCTTTATGACGCCGAGCGTGTCGTCATTGAAAAAGGTGTCTCCGGCAAAAGCCTTGCCGCCCGTTTGCTGCAAAAGTTGATCGCCCAGACCGGTCAATTTGGTCGAAGTCGGATTCCAAAAGCCGTTGTTGGTGAGATTACCCTTGACTTCGAGCGTAAGCGACCAAGTGCCCGGCTCACGCCGCACCGCGCCGTTGTTAATAATATGATTGATATACAGGGTCAACGGCCCAGCCACATTTTGCAGCGTGTCCGTCACTGTCATCGTGTCGTTGAAATAGACACCAGCATCCACCACGCCTAAACCATGAATATTGGGCGCGCCGTAACAGTCCGCCCAACCGAGTACGCCATAATTCGCAAAGTAAATATCTTTGAGATTGCGCAGCGTGATTTCGTTGATTTGACCGGCTTTCCACACGCCGGTCACACCGTCCAACGTCAACGCATAGCTTTGCATGTCCAGCGTCGTCCATTTGGTTTGCGCCAAAAAGTTGGTTCGGGCGCGAAAGGTCAATCCGGACGCAGCCTTGATCACGCCCAACGTGTCCATATTGAAAAAGCTATCCCCGGCAAAGCCTTTGCCGTCGGCCTGCTTGAGGATTTGATCCGTTGTGCCGGTTAGTTTGGTCGCGCTCGGATTCCAAAAACCGTTGTTGGTGAGATTGCCCTTGACCTCCAGCGTTAGCGACCAGTTGTTCGGTTCGCGCCGCACCACACCGTTGTTTACGATGTTGTTAACATATAAAGTCAATGGACCCGGCACATTTTGCAGCGTGTCCGTCACAGTAATGGTATCTTCGAAATGAACATCGGCGTTCACCTGGCCCAGGCCATGAATATTGGGTGCGCCGGAACAATCAGCCCAACCGAGCACACCGCCGTTCGCAAAATTAAGACCGGCGAGATTGCGCAGGGTGACATCGTTGAGAATGCCACGATCCAAAGTCAACGCATAATTCTGCATGTCCAGAACCGTGCGCACATTATCGGCCTTAAAATTGACACTGGCGCGGAACGTCAGCGCGGAACCGGCCCTGATCAAGCCGGTGTTGTCCATATTGTAAAAAGTTCCGCCTTCAAACGAGGCGTTTTGACCCTGCGTCAGAACTTGATCGCCCGATCCAATCAGGCGCGTGGTCGAGGGCAGCCAGCCGCCATTGTTAGTAATATTGCCCTTGACGTTCAGGGTAAACGACCAGCCGCCTGGCTCCATGCGCAGTGTGCCGTTGTTGACAACATTATTGACCGTTAAAGTGACCGGGCCCGCCACATTTTGCAGCGTCTGACCGGCGTTGATGGTCAGGTCCAGGCAAGTGGCGCTGGTGGCCGCGACCGGGCCGTTGATGATGACGTTGTGGTTTTCGGTGGGAATTACACCGCCGACCCAGGTCGCGGCCTGATTCCAGTTTCCGCCGGCCATGGTCGAGGTGATGGTTTGGCCGTGCAGCAGTTTTGGTACAAGCAGCAGCACAGTCATCATAATAACATGCCTGAATAGCATTTTGGTAATAAACATACCAGCCTCCCTTTCGTAGCGCCCGGATACCCCAACCCAATGAAGTGCAAATTTCCGGCCCAGAAGATTGAGGCGTACAGGCAATTTGATATGAAACACTCATTCATTAAAAGTATTTCATACTATAATATCTTTAAATTTAGGGGGGAAGCTACTTAATAATAAGGGAAATGCCGGCGAAGAATTAAACCGCCTTCGGGTTTACGCCCTAAATTCGGGCGAAGATTTTTCAAGCGGCCGCATCTATACTCTCAACGGGCACAAGGTTTTGCCACGAAGACTCGAAGACACGAAGAAAAGCCTTTATTTTTGCTTTTTTCGTGACTTTGTGTCTTCGTGGCGAAGTGAAAAATTATGCCATGTGAAAGGATAAGTTCACCCAAATTTACAGCGTCATGCACGAGCTGTTCCACAAAACAAAAAGCCGCCCTTCGCATTTGCAAAGAGCGGCTGTTTTGATATTACAACCGATTCAATCTATCAACAGAAAGCGCTTATTTGACCAGCACCATTTTTTGCATCTTCTCTACACCATTGGCGCGTAATTTATAGAAGTAGACACCGGCTGTTACCTGTTCGCCCATTTGATTGGTGCCATCCCAAGTAACACTGTGAGCGCCGGAACGATAGCTGTCATTCACCAGTGTTTTGATCTTTTGACCGCTGGTATTAAACACGCTTAATTCCACCGGGCCACTCTGCGAAAGTTCAAACGGAATGGTGGTGGAGACGGTAAACGGATTGGGGAAGCTGGGGCTCAATTCGTTGCGATAAACAGCAGCGGGGTTGTCTTCGATGCCTGTAATAGGCTGGTGAATGTTCTTGGCAAAATCCACAAGATCAGTCACAGCCTTGTTGGGGATATCGTCCGTATCGCTGTCATTGTGACAGCCGAGACAAGCAAATTTCAAGTCAATTGAGGCGGGCCGGGTGGCGTCATTGCGCACAGCCAAACCGTCCGCGGTCAGCATAGATTCCGCATTGGACGTGATTTTCAACAAGTGCGACCGTATATCGCCCTTGAAACCGCTTTTGCCGGACACTTTGCCCGCAGACTTGCCGGTATAGGCCATGTGGCAGTCGATACAGTTCAATTCAACCGGATGATTGTTCAAGCTTGCTTTATCCGCATGACAGGTTTTGCAGGCCATCTTAATTGAACTGCTTGCGCCGCCCCAAATCACGCGCTTGTGGGGATCATGGCAGGTATAGCAGGTCATGTTTCCGTGCGTCGAGCCTTTCCAGGTGGACAATTCTTCCCATTGCTCGTGATGCTCCACATAGCCGCCTTTGGCCTCGATCTTATTATCAAAATTGCGGTTATGGCAGGTGCCGCACAGGAAGTTCACATTATTGCCGGTAGGATTGGCCTGTACGCCGCCCAAGCCGTTACCACCGTTGATATCATATTCATACACCTTGTCAATATTGGTCTTGTTCGGACCTACCACATGCTGCGAGGCGGGACCGTGACAGGCTTCGCAGCCAATGCCCTGTTCGGCAAAACTGCCCAAACCGGTCACGCCGGCCAGCCATGTGCCGTCCGGTTTTGGCCCTGTGGTATGGCATTTGAAACAGGCGTAATCAAACTTCAGATTGGCCGACGCAACATTATAATCCGACCAACCCAGGTTTGTGCCACCGTAAAAGTTGATTTGGTTGTGTCCGCCGCCCGGATTGATTTGGCTGTCCTTCGTGCCGACAATAAAACCAGCTTTGTCCACAAAGCGGGCTTTCCAGCCAAAACCACCAATCACACCGCTAATGTCTGACCAGTTGACGCCCAAATTGCCAGGGCCCATCCAGGTGTCTATAAAATTCTGCACAAAGCTGGGATACGTAGGCTGTACGCCGTTTTCCACCTTGCTGAATTTATAAGGATGGCCGGAATCCTTCCAATTATTGTAGTGGGTTGCGTGGCACCCCTTGCAAGCGTTTGATCCAACAAATGTTTTTTCCTGCGCCAATAAAACCGTTGGCAGAACAAGCAACAAAAAACCGCTCAGCACCAGTTTTTGTAACGATAGCATATTAAGCTCCTTTCAAAAGAAATCAGCCCGTACTATAGTTGAATTATGAGTAGCCCCGTTAAAAACGGGAAGTGTATCTTTCAAAGAGGTAAACTCTTTTTAAATACAGAAATAGTATACCCAAAAACGGGACCGTTGTCAACGAAAAAAAGACCTTAATATCTTCTATTTAAATTATTTTTTGCAAATAAGTATTTATTCTCTACTTGCCAAACATATCGGAGTGCGCAGCGATAGCTTTGATGCTCAGTGTACGGCAAAAAGCATTTGCTGCTTTTCTTTGACATCGGCTGTCAGGCGGCAACGGCTGTTGCTGTTTCTTTTGGGACGGGCAAGGGCGCACTGACTGTAGCGGGCGGCGGTGTGGCTTCCTGGTCTCTTTCGGAAACTTTGCCTTCCCGGCCCATTTGGAAGACTTCTTCCTGACTGGCTTTGACTACACGCACACTACGTTTGTGTTTGTGGCGGATGTCCTGAATCGTGCCTTTTTCAAAGCCGCGTAAAAAAGCCTCGGCACAGGCCGGGTCAAAATGCTTGCCACTGTCGCTCTTGACAATGCTAAGCGCCTTTGTTTGTGGCATTCCGGAACGGTACGGGCGCTCGGTTGTGATGGCATCGTACACATCAGCCACGGCCATAATTTTCGCATAAAGCGGGATGTTGTCGCCGGTTAACTTATCCGGATAGCCCGTGCCATTTACTTTTTCGTGATGAGAACGAACCATGGGCAGGGTTGCCCGTAAAAAGTTGATCATCTCAATAATTTCATATCCAACTACAGGGTGCCGCTGGATTTCGGCAAATTCTTCATCGGTTAGCTTTCCGTCTTTTAATAAGACGGCATCACGTATGCCGATTTTTCCGACATCGTGGACTAATCCGCCTTGATAAATCAAATTGATTTCTTCATTCGTCAGGCCCATTTCCGTAGCAAGCATCTTTGAGTACTCAGCGACGCGCAAAGAATGGCCGTCTGTGCAGGGGTCTTTGGCTTCAAGCGCTTTGGATAGGGCGCTGATGGACTCAAAAATGCTTTGTTCTTCCTGCTTCTTCAGTTCATTAAGCCGCACAATCATGCTGTTAAATACGGAGGCTAACCGGCCGATTTCGTCCGTTGAATCTACATAAATTTGTACGCTCAAATTGCCGGTAGAAACTTCCTCGGCCCCGGCTGCCAGCGTTTTCAACGGACGTGTGATTTGCGTGGCAATCATGTTACTCATTATAAAAGCAAAAATCAGGGCTATTATCGAGCTAAGCACTAAAAAATTGAAGGAATCATCAATCAATTTTACGATAGGCACACGGGAAATGGCAACGGAAAGCATGCCGATAACTATACCGCTGTCATCTCTTATAGGCCGGTAGCCGACGGAATGGCTTCCTAAATTGCCAATATCCTGAATAGCAATATGTGCGGAATAGTCGCGAAGCACCGCATCAACTATCTCCGGAGACGCTTTCTGAGTCGTTCTGATTTCCGGGCCGGAAAACGCGATTGGAGAATCGCCGGCATAGACGGTAACACGGGTGTTTGTAATTTCTTCCACGCTTTTAGCAAATTTGTCATTAAGCAGATAGCCAACGATAACGACACCAAAAGGCTCATCGTAGGTGCGGACCTGAGCGCTGCCACGCACTAAAATGTCATCGTCCTTACCGGCTAATTTTATGCGTTTGACGGATTTCCAGGCAGAATAAGTTAAGCCATTTTGAACAAGCAGATCAACTTCGCTGGTGTGCTCCAAAATCAGGGATTTGTAATTAGCAGTTTGATCTTCTCCAATCAAGTTTTTGACTTGATCAAGAAACACATCGTCCGGCTTAAATTTTTTATCCAGCAATGCTTCCAGCTTCGTGCAAATCGCCGCCGGAACACCGTCTTTTTCCAGCTCAATCAGCGATTGCCGGGTTAGTATGAACCTGCCCATTTCATACTTTTCCGGCTTGGCAAAACGGGTAAGGTAAGCGGTTGGTTCTACTTCCGGATCACGCAAAATATCGCTCTTGGTTTCGGTCTCAAAGGATCGGGCTAAGAGCTCACCTTTGGCATTGGCAATTTCCAAAAGCACTGCGTCGCTCTGAACACGTTTGATATCAGAAAATATGATGAGCGGCGCCTTATCGCCCTTCTCAATGGCTTGTTGCGCTTCCGAAATCTGAGCGATTGCGCCGGCCACTTCTTTGGCCCGGTCGACAATCTTGCTGACATAGGCATTATGAGCTACGGTTAGCGCTTCGTTAACTTGTTGGGTCATGCTCTCTTCCAGGCTGTTTTTAACCGAGCGCATGGAGAGCATGGTGATGGTAAACAACGGCACTAATACAACAACGCTGAAGCCAAGCATCAGCTTCAGGCGCATATTCAAATTGCGGAATCTCACGGTCGTCCCCCTTGAGATACGGCGTTATTCAGGCGTCCGGCCAAACGTAATGTTTAGCGGAATTAACATCAACAATTATTCCTCGGTGGTGACTAACTGGCATAAAATGGTTTGTTCGTCTTTGCCATAGGCAAGGACGGATAATGGCAGCGGGGCATCTTTGTCGATGATATGCACAAAGATGAGTGCGTCTTTTTCGCGGTAACTGACTTTAAATCCATTGCGTCCGGCGATAGTCTCACTTTCGCCAACGGAGAGCTCGGCGGCTCCACCCCGACGCTGCGTAACTTCACCCTCTTTTAAGTGCAGATTACGGTATTGCATTTCAAGTGTCGGAGCAAACAGATTCTCCGCTATTAACTCCGCCAGAGCGCTTTCGCAAGTCATCATGCTGACTAAAATTTTACCGGATATTTGATTTGAATTGGACTGAAATTTATTCGTAAACTTCTTGTCGCTTTCTTCCAGGGTCCATTCAAATGTCAGATCGGCGCCTTCCTTGCTCAAAACTTTAATGGAAAAATGTCCCAGTTCGTGCTCAGCATCGCTCTTCACAGTGGCGATACGATACTTAAAATATTGCCCTTTATCAAATTGAAACGGTGTCCATGTATCTTCCGCCCGGGCATTTACCCCTTGTAAAAGTATGGCAAAAACCAACAGTAAGCGTTTCATTTTTTTACTCCTTGTTTGAAGTATCGAGGCACAAATGGCGCTACAATCGGGCATAGCTGTGGTAGCAATATTTATAACAAATCTAATTGCATATAATATAACGCTTCGGAAACGCTGTCAATCTAAATCTATGTCGCGGGGACTGGGTTAACTTTCGACAGTAAACGGCACAGCGCTTCATTGACGGTTGAATTATAGCCTCGCAAAACGTATTGCATTTGCCCAATTTTTGGCCTTAAATCACGGGGCGAAAGCAAGGCCACATGAACCAAGGCGCTTTGATCGGCAAATAAGGCAATCCAGACGGCATAATCGGCTTCGCGCCAGGCGTCGGCAGTGAGCAGAATAACACCGCAGTTTTGCATTTTAGCCAAGCGCAAGCAGGTCGATGTCGCCTCCTTATCATTAACCCTTAAAGCTTTACTCCACAGGATTGGCAAGGTTTCCCGAATCCGCTGGCCGGCACTGTAAAAAGGCTCGTCCTGATTAATCCCTGCATATTTTTCGGCCACAACTTCTAATAAGATAAAATGTGGCTTTGGTGGCAGCGGTTGTTGAGGACGTACTTCAATAAAATGCCGGGCAAGGGCAATAGCCAGGTCCGGACTCGGCAGTTTATCCTTCACTTTACGCGCCGGATAGAGACGGGCGAATGCTTTCAGCCGCTCAAGCGTTTTAAGCCACTCGGCGCCGAGCCCGGAATCAGCTTGAATAAGATGCTGACAGTGTTGACTTAACCGGATTTGGAATTCCACATCTTTTTTCAGACTAAAGGAGGAAATGATTAAGTCATTGCCGGCTTGCAAACAGGCTTCCGCCAAACTTTCCGGAGCCTGATTTGCGCCGGCTCCGGCCATTTCAATACAATCGGTGATCACAAGACCTTGAAAGCCGAAGTCTTTACGCAACAACTGCCGCAAAATTTTTCTTGAAAACGTGGCAATTTCTGCCGAATCCAGCTTTGGATACAGGGCATGTGTGCTCATTACTGCCGATACACCGCTTTCTATCGCCTGACGAAAAGGCGTGACTTCTTTTTGCCAGGAATGTAATCGTCGCCGATAACGCCCACTGTCAAAATGTGGGTCAAAACGACAGCCGCCAAAACCGGGAAAATGCTTGACCGTCGTGCCGATGCCGTAGGCCTGATGCGCTTTGATAACCTCAACCACAAATTTTCCGACTTCTTCCGGATTTGCAGAAAATGCCCGGGTGCCCAGTGCGCGATTTTCTGTGCTGACGGATGTGTCCGCTACCGGCGCAAAATTAAGGTTAATACCAAGCCAGGCCAATGTTTGGGCCTGGATATTCAGCGCCTCCGTAATTTTTGACCAATCTTTTTTAAACCCTAAGGCCATGGCTGCCGGAATAGAAGGTAAATCCGGCGAAAGACGCGAAACCATTCCGCCTTCATGATCTATGGCGACAATAAAATTATCCCCCAGACCATGCAAGTCGGCAACCAAGCGGCGCGCCTGGGCGGCGTTTTGAAAATTCCGCTTAAATAGGACAACACCCGCCGGATTTACGCTATGCAAATGCCGGGCTAAGTCTGATGTCAATTGCAGACCGTTAAAGCCAATCAATAACGGGGTAATTGACTGCATAAAGCTTCTCCCAAGATTATAATTTTATACAGGACTTCAAGCCGCTTCTTGCCAGTCCACCTTTGGCTTCAGATGCTTTTGAGCGCAGTCCCGCAGAAAGAGATTGATCAGTTTTTGATAGGGAATATCCATCTCCGCCGCCAACTGCTTGAAATAATCCACAATATCCGTCTCCAAACGAATCGTGACTTGCTGCTTCAGCTTTTTGGCGTATGGATTCTTGACGGATTTGGAGAAGTCGTAATTATCGCGCATATCAGCACTTCTTTCGATAAATCTTTGGCCGGGTCCCATTCAAAGTACTTTTTTATAATTATATGGTAATTACAATTGGATTAAAAATCAACAGAAACCTTATGTCCACAATGCCCTTCAGGTCGGCTATTTCCAGCTTGTTAAAGATGATGATCTCGTCAATAAGGTTCAAAAATTCCGATCGAAAAGATGATCATCAAATTCCGTCAAGAATCGTCTTGACAATATCAAAGTTGCGCGTTATTCTTTCTGCACCAACTGAATGAGGCTGTTATGCCGGAAAAAAACTACGCCCAGAGGATGGACG
Organism: uncultured Gemmatimonadota bacterium; assembly: GCA_964404765.1. Classification (GTDB taxonomy): domain Bacteria; phylum 4572-55; class 4572-55; order 4572-55; family 4572-55; genus CAYOLL01. The sequence goes on from CAYOLL010000038.1 coordinate 18,787, forward strand.
AATTTTGACCATATTGGACGGATTAGTGGTTATGGTTAAAGACGTGCAGGATATGAAACAGGAAGACGCCATGCGCACCGCCCACTTAAACCGCCACGAGGCTGGCCGACCGGCCAGGTGTCGAAAAAAATGGAAGAGGGCGATGTGAAAGGTGAAGATTTGTACACCACACTGGGTAATACAAATAGCGGCCGCTATGTGACTATTCTGCTCGTCAAAAAGCAAGATCAACGCGCTTTGATTATCAGCGCCAGACGAGTTTGAATTTGTCGCTGACGAAGAGCACGATTGGTTTGAACTGGATCACCGGTTGGCAGCCGAACTGCGCAAGCGTGCTCAGGAAAAGGGCGTTTCGACACGGCTGCTGGTCAACCAACTATTAGGTCAGGTTTTGCAACACAGCTAAAAGCGGTTAACATATAGGCAAATCTGGAGTTGTCCGAGACCCACTTTCCGACAGGAAGTGGGTTTCTTCGCTAAATAATCGAATGGAGTTTATGCAAGGAGAATCCCATGACCCAATTAAAAGTGACAATTGAAGATACGCAACGCGATTTCATCAATGCGTATAAAAAATTTGGCTTTAAAGACCGCAGCGCGTTGGTGCGGGCGGCCATTGCCCGTTTGGAACGGGAAATGCGGCTACAAGCGCTCCGGCAAAGCGCGGAATTGTACGCGGAAATTTACAAAAATGATCCGGAACTGCAAACCTTGAGCGAAGGAGTGGCGGAATGGCCGGAATAATTCCTTTGAAACGCGGTTTGGTCATTGACGTGAATCTTGATCCCACGCTTGGCTCGGAAACCGGCAAGATTCGGCCATGTGTTATTGTCACTAACGACATTTACAATGCCAAACTGCCGGTGATTCAAGTTGTGCCCGTTACGGCGTGGAGCGATAAGAAAGCGCAAATTATCACCAACGTCGAAATTGACCCGTCTTCAGGTAACGGGTTGACCAAAAAATCCATTGCGGACTGCCTGCAAACACGCCCGATTGATCATCAGCATCGTCTCGTGCAAATACGCGGCCAATTGGATCAAACAACCATGACGCGGATTGATTTGGCGTTGAAATTGGTGTTTGGCTTATAATGTTTTAGCCTGGTGCGAGCATATCCCCTGGCGGCCGGGCATGTATATCGGCAAGCTGGGCGACGGCAGCTACTTGCCGGTTAAGAAGTCACAAGCTCGTCACGGGAAAGGCTTTGATAATGCTATCGAAAATATTTTGGTTAATGCGTTTTAAGATCAACAAATGATCCAACATTTGAATGGCTTCCTGACGGGATATCACTTGCATTTTGTGCGCTTTCAAAATTTGTCCGGCGATACCGGAAATTTTCAAACCAAATGTTAGCGCGACCTTGCGGCCAAGCGTTTCTTCAATCAATAGCGGTAAGTTCAACTCGTAGGCCAGGCTAATGGCTTGTTTCTCGCCTTCGTGCAACCGATTGGGATATGGTAGGGAAAGAGGTGCGGTGACCGATTGAATGGCGATGAAATCGTTAATCTGAAAGGCTTGCAAATAATCCGCCGGCGTTAGATATAGATTCTGGCAAAGTTCGGCCAAAACAGCAGGCGGCGCAATAATCTGCTGAAACATTTTGCGGGCAAAATCGAATCCGCCGAGCAGTTTCTCCAGCGTAATCAAGGGGGCCTGTATCGCTTACAATTGGGGAAAGCATGATCAAGCCTGCAATTCAATGGCAATGTTTTCCGGTGTATCGGCCAGAATTGACAGGCCGAAACGAGGCAATAGCTCTTCAAACTCGCGGCGGTCAAGCTGAAGTATCTGACAAGCTTCAAAGCTGGACAACAAACCCGTGGAATACAGCAATGCGATCAGGCCTTCACGCAAGGTGGTGGTTTTGAGGCGGTTGAGTGGCTCTATATCGGGTAGTTCGATAGTCAGGGTCATAGCGTCTCCTTTGGTTCTCGATAGCAACATGAGCGGTATTTTGTTGAAATGTAATGATCTGAATAAAGGAAAGCAATATAATTTCATTAAAGGGGTTTACCCAAATGACCAACCACACCTACACCGAAGAATCCATCAAATCCCTTGACTGGCGCGAGCATATCCGCTTGCGGCCGGGCATGTATATCGGCAAGCTGGGCGACGGCGCGGCCCAGGACGACGGCATTTACGTGCTGGTCAAGGAGACGGTGGACAACGCTATTGACGAACATGCCATGGGCTTTGGCCGCACCATTGACATCAGCGTGTCCGACCACAAAGTCGTCGTGCGCGATTACGGGCGCGGCATCCCGCTGGGCAAGGTGATTGACTGCGTGGCCAAGATCAACACCGGCGGCAAATATGACACCAGCGCCTTCCAAAAATCGGTCGGGCTGAACGGCGTGGGCACTAAGGCCGTGAACGCCCTGTCCAACTTCTTCCGTGTCCAGTCCGTGCGCGAAGGCCAGACCAAAGTGGCCGAGTTCCGCAAGGGCGAGCTCGTGCAGGACTTTCCGCTGCACCAGACGCCGGAAAAGGACGGCACCATCATCACCTTTGTCCCGGACGACAGCATCTTCAAAAATTACCACTTCATTCCAGAGCATTTGGAGGAATTGCTGTGGAATTACGCCTTTCTCAACGCCGGGCTGACCATCAATTTTAATGGCCGCAAGTTCTACTCTAAAAACGGCCTGCTCGACCTGCTGACGCGCAAGACCGACCCGGAAACGCTGCGTTACCCGATTATCCATTTAAAAAGTGCGGCGGAAAAACATTCCGCGCTACCGACTATTGAAGTCGCCCTGAGCCACAGCAATCAATATGGCGAGGAATATTATTCCTTTGTCAACGGGCAGTTTACGACCATGGGCGGCACGCATTTGGCGGCCTTTAAAGAGGCGGTGGTCAAGACCGTGCGCGATTTTTACAAGAAAAGTTTTGAGGCCACGGACGTCCGGGCGTCCATCATCGGGGCGATCAGTGTGCGCATTCAGGACCCGGTGTTCGAGTCGCAGACCAAGACCAAGCTGGGTTCGGTGGACATGGGCCCCGGCGGGCCGACCGTGCGCGGGGCCGTCAATGAGTTTATGGCCAAAGAATTGGATACATTCCTGCACAAAAATTCCGAAGTGGCCGACGCCCTGCTCAAGCGGATTCAGCAATCGGAACGGGAGCGCAAAGAGCTGGCCGGCATCAAAAAGCTGGCCAATCAGCGGGCCAAGCAGGCCAATCTGCACAACAAAAAGCTGCGCGACTGCCGCTATCACTTCAACGACGGTGACGATCCGCGCACGCTGGAAAGCACGCTGTTCATCACCGAGGGCGACTCGGCCAGCGGCTCGCTGACCAAGGCCCGCAATGTGGAGACGCAAGCCGTGTTCAGTCTGCGCGGCAAGCCGCTCAATTGCTACGGCCAGACCAAGAAGATCGTCTATCAAAATGAGGAATTCAACCTGCTGCAACACGCGCTGAATATCGAAGACGGCTTAGACGGGCTGCGCTACAACCGCGTGGTCGTCTCCACCGACGCCGACGTGGACGGGATGCACATCCGCCTGCTGCTGCTGACCTTTTTCCTGCAATTTTTCCCGGATTTGGTGCGCAACGGCCACTTGTTTATTTTCGATACGCCGCTCTTCCGCGTCCGCACCAAAAAAGAGACGATTTATTGCTACGACGAGGCGGAAAAGCAGGCCGCGCTGGACAAGCTGGGCCGCAACTCGGAAATCACCCGCTTCAAAGGTTTGGGCGAGATTTCGCCGGAGGAATTCAGCGGCTTTATCGGTCCGGATATTCGCTTGGAGCCGGTGTTGCTGCACCACGAGCAATCCATCGAGAAAATCCTGAGCTATTACATGGGCAAGAACACGCCGGAGCGGCAGGAGTTTATTATTGCGAATTTAAGAGTGGAGAAGGATGTGGAGGAGAAGGTGGCGTAAGACTTGTTTATCTTCTATGCGTCGAGCAGGCTAAAAAAGGTGAAACATCATGCTAACCCATAATCAATTGAAAAATCTGTGCTACAGACAGCCGGTCTCGTCCCCAAAAATATTTTCTTAAACACTGTATCACCGCTTGCTGGGAAAGCCCGGCGCGCCTTCGATACCCGGCGTATCCTTGGTATCTTTGGTCAGCAGATAGGCCAGCGCCGACCCGCCGATCAGCCCGCCGCCAATGGTTATATATTTCCAGCGATTGCCTCTGGCAAAATCAACCCGGACGGTGTTGGTGATGTCCGGCTTCAGTTGAAAAGTCCGCACAATTTTCTTCTTGCCTTTGAGCAGCGCCACTTCGTAGGTGCCGGCGACCAGGTCCGAAAGCGTTGCCGGAACTTTTGCGTCTACCGGCTTCCCGTTTAACAAAATGCGCGCCCGCGGTTCGTTGGAAGCTACGGTCAAATTGCCCAGGGATGCCGTGAGCCAAAGGCTGTCTTCATCGGCTTGTAAAAAGATTTTGTCACTCACTGAAATACCGGCCCGGTTTTCAACCATCCGCACAATAATATCGCCCTTGGGCAGCTTTTCGATGACGACCGGTTGATCGGGCCCGATCCGCTGCCCGGTCAATCGCCCGTTGATGAGAAGGCTGTCCGCCGCCACGTTAGAATGGATAGTGAGTTGTCCGACCTCAAACTTTAGCCGCAATTGGGTGGTTTGCAGCGCTGTAATTGCCGCCGTTGTTTTTAGCCTTTCACCGTAGCGGTCTTCCAATTCGACGACGTATTCCCCGACGCTCAGATCGCTTAGAAAAACCGGCGTGACATGCTCCGTCCGCTGGCCGTTGATGTAGACGACGGCGTCTTTGATGTTGGAGGTAATCATCATGTGGCCGGTTTCCTGGGCCGCGGCCGTTCCGGTCAGGCACAGGATCAGCAAGGTCATTCTGGTAATATTTCGCATAGTTTCTCCTCGTTCATGGAGTGCATTCAGGCGGAATCACCCTAAGGGTTTGCTTTTCAACCCTTAGGGTTTTCCAATGACGGGGCCAAACCCTTAGGGTTAAAAGACAAACCCTTAGGGTTAATAATCATTCAGCGCGGGTAAGCAATCCGCGTTATTTCAGTAACAGCATCCGCTTAGTTTCTTGCATTGTCTGACCGAAATTGCCGGCCGGCGGGCGTACTTCCAGCCGATAGAAATAGACACCGCTGCTCACCGCCTGTCCCGCATCGTTTTGACCCGCCCAAGTCGCGTCGTAAAAACCGGTCTCAAAATAGGCATCGGCTAAAATTTTAACAAGCTGGCCGGCGGCGTTATATACTTTGAGCGTGACATCGCCGGAGCGCGGCAAGGCAAAGCGAACGGTCGTCGTCGGGTTAAAGGGATTCGGGTAGTTTTGGGCCAGCGCAAACGTGTGCGGCAATTGGCCCGCTAACTGTCCGCGTTCCGCCTCCACAAACTCTGCCGTGCCGACGAGCACTTTAAAGGCATGGCGGGTATGGCTGTCAAAACGATAGGAAGCGGCATCGTCATCCAGCCAGCGGTTTAGGGTCACATCCAAAATCGCCAGCGTACGTCCGGTTGGCAATGATGAGCGATCCCATTCCAGCGTGACCAGCGGCTGCGCGGTGTGATTTTCCAGCGTCATGTCCCAGGTATGACCGGCCGCAGCGTCGGATTTGATGTCGTAGCACAAATGATCCGACTGCGCCGATCCAGGCCGGTTATGCGGAAAATACAGCGTCAACGCTGACCCGACAATCGGCGGTTCAAAAGCATCGTAGCGATCCATTTGATCGGCGGCGGCATTGGCCGTGCCAAGATAGTTGTAGCTGTCGCGGCCCTGGGCGTTATAAGCCTGCCAGCGCAGCAGCCATTGGTCGCTTGTCGCCGATTGGCTGAGTATGGCCGCCTTCGCTTGCGTCAAGGGCAATAGACGCAAAATCTCGCCAATTTTTACGCTGCCGGACGACTTGTTAAAAATCGCGTAGCCGCCAAACGCCAGCAATGTGTCCACCGGCAACCACTGCTCTTTCCCCCGATAAAAGTATATCGCTTCATTGACATCGTCCGGGTCTATCCATTCATAAGCGGCCGGATAGGTATAGGGCCAGGCGACCAGATTCCAGCCGGGTTGCAGCGTAATTCCTTCAAAAGTCCCCAGCGGGTTGGTCGTGACCGTAAAATTTGCGTCCGGCTGGCCGCTGTCGTTAAGCGGTAACAATTGGGTCGGATCGCCTTTGTGCTTGAGGAAATAGCCGCGCTTGTTTTCCAGCCGGGTGCGATCTTCCATACTTTCGGTGTCCGTGTTGTATAGTTGGACGCGCCAGTTGGTCGGCTCGCCCTTGTTATTGGTCTTTTGCCGACCCAGAACGCCATCCAATTCCACAGCCGCATTGAATGGCAGACCAACGGTATACCATTCATTGGCCGGAATGCCTGTCCGGATGTAATTGACACCCTGGGCCAGGATAGACGCAAAATCATGGAGGTGAATTTGCACACTTTGGCGCGTGGTATCGGCCGGTTCGTAAATCGTGCCATAGTCATTGGTTATCTGCAATTGATACCATAATCCGGCGGAAGTGATGATATCGGCCGGCAGCGTAACGTCAAGCTGATAGGCTTTGCTGATACTGCTCCATTCGTCTGCCACCGTTTTTAAGGTATCGGCCAAAAGCAAAGGCTGATCGCCCTGACCATACAAAAACGTAAACGTGGGCCGGGTCAGGCTTTGGCCCGTAAACTGCAAAGTGTCCGGTTGCGCTTCCACCGCCTCAAATATGCCGGGCGGGATAAGCTCCGGCACCGGCCGAAAAACAATGAGGGTCAGCAGATCCGTAGCCGCGGCGCCTGCCGGATCAGTCGCCTTGATGGCAATGGGAAAAGGAATTTGCAATTGTTGTCCGAGCGATTCGTTGGTAAACAAAGCGGCGAATGTGCGGGTTTCGACGTTATAAGTCAGGCTGTCCGGCCAGGGCACGTCATCGCTCATTTGCGCCGTGAATTGCAAAGTGTCGCCATCCGCATCATGAAACACCGTATCCGAAATTGTAAACGTAAATCTTTCGCTGGTGGGGAAGCGTTTGCTGCCGATGGGATGGCGCAAGACGGGCGGATCGTTGACGGCGCGAACATGGACCCGGAAGGTATCGGCGATGCTTTGGCCGTTGGCAGTGGCTGTCAGGATGATGGATGTCGAGCCATTGGCGTTGAGCGCAAATTTAAGCAGCAAGCTGTCCTGCGCAAGGACGCTGGCTTGAATCAGGGCGCTATTGCCGCTGACAGCCGTAAACCGGAGCGTATCGCCCTTATCCACATCCACAAAAACATTTCGCAGATGCCTGGAAAAAACAGGCGAGTCTTCGTCAAAAGTCGTGTCCGGCATGGCCGAAATGATGGTCGGCGAATCATCCACATTGACGGCTGTGATACGAAACTGGGTGTCTGCGAAGTCCCCGGCGATGTCAATGGCCCGCAAAGTGACCTCGCTTAAACCGACATTTTCGTTTAACGGTGTGCCGATAAAGCGGCGCGGCTGGGTCGGGTCGAGCTTAAACCAACCGGAAGCGGGTTTGACTATTTCATAGCGCAGCGTGTCGCCGTAGACGGCATCCTGATCGAAAAATACGGTGTCGGCAAAGGTAAACACAAAGGGCACATCTTCGGTAGCGTTGATATTGGGAATGGCCTGTCGCGCTTCCGGCCGATCATTGACATTGTGGATAGTGACGGTAAAGGTGTCGCGGGCGGCTTGTTGCGATGAATCCGTGACCGTGATTTCAATGGATACGGTTCCGACATCGGCATTGCCGGGAACGCCGATAAAAGCCTGGGTTGCGGCGCTGAAATGCAACCAGGCCGGCAAAGATTCGTTGACGCCGATTTGACGGGCCGTATAGCGCAGCCGATCCAGATCAATAGCCACGTCGTCATCTGCAAAAGCGCTGTCCGGAACTATGTATTTAAAAAGGGCATCTTCGTCCGTTGTCATGTCCCCAAGCGCATGTTTCAGAATGGGCGGATCGTTGACATTGACGACCGTCAGTCTAAATGTGGCGCTGTCCGCGGCATTGTGTTGATCTTTGGCGATGATTTTGATAAACAGCGTGTCCGGCACATTGGCATTGCCGGGGATACCGCTAAAACGCAGCGCGCGCGGATCAACACCCAACCAAGTCTCGGCCAGGGGCCGGCCATTGGCCTGCACGACGGCATAGGTTAAAGTGTCTCCCGGATCAGGATCGGTAAAAAAGTTGGCGGGTATGGTCAACTCAAACTGACTATCTTCCTGCGCTGTTTGTGCCGACAGACTGCCCAACGTCTGCGGCGGCCGGTTGACATTGCCCACGCTGATCGTAAAATCATCCGTGGCGGTGGCCTTACTCAAATCCGTCACGGTGACTTGAACCCGCACCAGACCGGCGTCATCATTGGTTGGCCGACCGAAAAATGTACGGGTCGCCCCGTCAAAGCGCAGCCAGCCCGCCCCATCCAAATCGGCCGTGTAGGTCAATTGATCGCCATAAATCTCATCATCATCAACAAAAGTCCCTGCGGGAATGTTATACAAAAAATCCTGATTTTCTGTCGCCGGCGGCGGATCAAACAACGGCTTGACCAGCTTCGGGGCGTCATTGGTATTATTCACCGTAATCACAAAGCTATCGGAGGCACTGCTCCCGGCGCGATCCGCCGCAATCACCCGGATCGGCCATGACCCGACATCCGCATTAAGCGGCAGTCCGCTAAAAACAAGGGAGTCCGGATTAAAGCGTAGCCAGCCGGTCACCAGCGGCGATCCGTCGGCCAATTCGGCCCGGTAGGACAGGGAATCGCCGGGGTCATCATCCACAAACGTATCGGCGGCCAGGCGCAGGCTAAACGGCTGATCTTCGCTGGCCGGTTGATCCGCGATGGCGGTAGTAAGCCGGGGGGGTAAATCTATAGCCTTCACCCGGATGTTAAACGTATCGCTCACGGCGGCGCCGCTATTATCCGTCGCTTTGACCGCAAATGTCCATAAGCCGATATCCCGATTTTGGGGCGTGCCGGAAAATGTGCGGGTGGCGGAATTAAACGTATGCCAGGTCGAAACCGGCGGCTGCCCGTCTTTCAAAACCAGGGCGACTTCGTAATTCAAACGATCACCGGCGTCCTCGTCCACAAACGTGCTATCCGCAAATTGAAAGCTAAAAGGGTCGCCCTCCTCCGCCGTCAGATCCGGAATAGCCCGGTGCAGCATCGGCGGATCATTTGTATTCCGCACCTGGAGGTCAAAAAGCGCGCTCGCCTTAGCCCCGCTGTTATCCGTAGCCGTTAAAGTAACACGCATCTCCCCCACATCGGCATTGGCGGGCGTGCCGGTAAATGTCCGTGTCAGAGGATTAAAGCGCAGCCAGGCGGCGGGAAAGCCAGCCGAATAGACCAAACCGTCGGAGCGGTCTGCATCGCTAAACACCGTGTCGGCAAAGGTGAACTGAAACGGGCTGTCTTCAACAGCCGTTTGCGGGGGAATCGCTGTTTTGATCGTCGGCGGATCGTTCACCGCTTGTATCGAGATGGTGAAGGTGTCGGCAACGGTCGTCTCATTTCGGCGCGAAACCGGCGAGGTCGCCTGAATGACAATTTGCGCCAGGCCATTGGCGTTTTCCGTCAAATTGAAGACCAGCAGGTTGTTGATCAGGTCTGGCGTTACACTGAGCAAGTCCAGCCGGTTGTTGAAGATTGCGTACGTAAAAACCGCGGCGGGATGGTCGGGGTCGCGAAAAACGCCGATCAGGTTGACCGGGGTAACCGCAGCGTCCTCGCTGATCACAATATCGTTGATGGCCTGCGCCACGTATGGGCCGTCGTTTACATTTTGCAGGACAATGATAGTGGTGTCCGAAACGGTGGCAAAGCCGTCATTGACGATAAACTCCACCAGGCGCGCGATGGGACTGGGGTTGCCGGAATTGGTGTCCACATAGCGCACCGCCCGCAGCACGGTCTGAAACACCGCCGCCGGTCGGGCCGACGAAGCTTCCAGGGTCAGCACGCCGCCCGCCTTGTCAAAGGGTTGCGCGGTCAGCCCGTTCAGCAGATTGGACGGCACAAACAGGCTGTCTTCGCCCGCTTGAAAACCGCCGCTGATCCGCACCTGCGCCGAGCGCATATCCGGCCCGTCCGGATCCTCAAGCGTCAGCGCGCTGTTGACTACAATCGGCGGACCGTCTTCCGTATAAGACGCCCGGCCCCGGGCCGACAGAATGGGCGGATCGTTGACCCGAATGACATGAATGGCAATCCGGCTGCTCACCGAATCCGTCTCGTCGTTCACGGCAAACTCCACGATCCGCAGTCCATCGTTGGGGTTCACATCATTTTTGTTGAGATAGCCCACCCGCCGCAGAATATCGCTGTAAACCTCCGGCGAGGCCGAGTCGCTATACGTCAACAGCGAGCCGGAACGAACCAGACCCAGTGTATCCGGGGCAAAAAGCGAATCTTCCCCGGCGACATAGTTCTCGACCACGTGAATCGTGACCCCGCTTAAATCATCTCCATCCGCATCACTCAACTGAATGCCCGGATTTAAAATCTTCAGCGGATCACCTTCAAAATAAACCACGCTGATAAGATCGGATGTAATTTCGGGCGGGCTGTTCTCGTTCGTGACCGTCAGCGTATATGTTTCGCTGGCCACGCCGCCATTGTTATCGTCCACTTCGACCGTAATTTCGGCGGAACCGTCCCAGTCATCCGCCGGGGTCAGCGTATAGGTTTGGCCGCTTGCGTGTGGCCCCGCGCCGATATCGGACACGGCCACATGACTCGGATCGCTGGACGTAATCGTCACCGTATGCTCATCCTGCGTTGTAAAAGTGTCGGCGTCGGTGAAGACCACGCTCAGTTCCTTGACCGTATTTTCCGCCGTCACCTGGTCGCCCGTTTCGGTCAAAACCGGCGTGTCGTTGACATTGCTGACGGTCAGCGTATAGGTCTGGCTAACGGACGATGCCTGCCGCGCCCCGGCCTCGGACACGGTTATGCGAATCGTTGTCTTGCCGTACCAATCGGGATCGGGCGTAAGACGATAATTAAACGGATGGGTGCGTAAATCCGGCGGGGTTCCGACCGCGATATTGCCGACCCGGATCGCCGTCGTATCGGCCGTAATCGTCACCGTATGCTCGTCTTTCGGCGGATAGATATCTTCGTCGGTAAAGCTGAAGCCGAGTTCGACCGGGGTGTCCTCGGCCACCGTCTGCGCGGCGATGGCGGCGATAACCGGCGGGTCGTTGACAGCCCGCACCGTCACCGGATAGGTCCGGCTGTCCGACAGCCCGCCGCCGCCGTTATCCGTCACCGTAACGGTCACTTCCGCCTCGCCATGCCAGTTGGCATCCGGCGTCAGATCATAAGTCAGGCGGCGCGTTTTAGCATCGCTTTTGGTGATGGCGCTGCGGTTTTGCACCTTGAGCGACGTTTGCGTGGAAGTAAAGGTCAGGCTATGACTGTCCAGCGTATCGTCATCCGTAAAAGTCAGGCTGAGGCTCCGGACGGTATCTTCATCAAACACCACGCTGGAAAGGGTTTGCAGGACCGGGGCGTCGTTTTTGTTGGACACGGTCAGCGTATACGTCTGGCTGTCGGACAGCGCGGGCGCGCCCGTATCCGTTACTTTGACGGTGATATTGACGGCGCCGTTCCAACTGCCTTGCGGCTCCAAAACGTAGGTTGACCCCGTCGTGTTGCCGCTTATACCGCGTATCTTGACATTATCCGGCTGGCTTGAGGTCACCGTCAGGACATGGCTGTCCGCCGGATCAAAAACGTCCGGATCGCTGAAATTGGCCGTCATGGTCAGCGGCGTGGCTTGCGCGGTGGATGGGTTGGCAACTTTCGTCAAAACCGGCGCGTCGTTGATATTGGCTACGGTCAGTTCGTAGATGTTGGTGTCAAAAAGACCGCTATTATCCTGCACCAGCACGGTGATAAAGGTTTGGCCGTACCAATTAGCGGCCGGTTTGAGGACGTACGACATACCGGAGACAAGTGCCCCGCTGCCCGGCGTAATTTCCACCTGCGGATCAGCCGAAGTAATGACAAAGGTATGCGTGTCGCTCGCGTCCCGATCTGCAAAATCAATCGTCATGGTCAGGGTCGTATCTTCGCGCATCGTCTGAGAAAAAGCCACGTCGGTGATGGTCGGCGGGTCGTTGTCGTTCGTGACGGTCAGCGTATACGTTTCGGAGGCCGCGCCCCCGTTGCCGTCGCTGACGGTCACCGTAATCTGCGCCGTGCCAATCCAGTTAGCCGCCGGGGCCAGGACGTAGGTTGAGCCGGAGGTGTTGCCGGATTTGTTTTGGATGGCCACATTCGTAGTGCTGGAAGTGACGGAAATCGTATGCGTATCCCGCACGGTAAAGGTGTCGGCATCGGTAAAAATGACCCGCATTTCCTTGACCGCATCCTCGGCCATGACCTGATTGCCGACCGGCATAATCACCGGCGCATCATTGACATTGGTTACGGTCATCAAATAGGTTTTGGTGTCCTGCAGTTGTCCGGAGCTGGTCGAAAGGCTGCTGTCGCGCACGGTGACGGTGATGGTGGCCGCGCCGCTCCAGTTCGCCGCCGGAACTAACTGGTAGGTTGCGCCGGATGTCGCCCCGGTTAAGTTGCGCACTATTAGATTGGAATTATCGGAGACGACGCTGAGGGTATGCGTATCCGCCGGGATCAGGCTGTCCGGATCGCTATACGTGACGGTGAGTGTGCGCACGGTGTCTTCGGGCATGGTTTGATTGGCCGTCGCCGCCAACCTGGGCGCGTCGTTGATATTGTTGAACGTAACGGTATAGCTCGTCGTTGTGACGGCGCGCGTTACAACATTATCCGTAATCGTCACCGTAACCGTTACGACGCCGTAAAAATAAGGCATCGCCGTCAATGTGTAGGTGGCGTTGCCCGCCAGCGCTAAGGTTTGACACGCCGGCGCTGCCGTAACGCTGGGGTTGTCAATTGTAACGCAGACGATATAGGGCCCGTTATTGTCCGCATCGCTAAAAAATACCGTTTGATTCAGTGGCTCGCCCGGATTGATTGTCACATTAGGCGGCGTGGTTGTCACCGGCGGATCATTAACCGCGTTGACCACGATATACACGGATCGCACCGCCGAAGAATCCGTGCCGCCATTGGCCGTACCGCCGTTATCGCGCAATTGCACATAAATCGTGGCCGTGCCGGACGAATCCGCTGCCGGGGTGAAGGTCAGCGTATCATTGGCCGACAGCGCCGGTTGTACGCTGAACAGCGAACTGTGATTGTTCGACACCGTAAAGGCCAGGGTCTGACTTTGCTCGTTGCCCGGGCCGGGCGCAGAGGTTGCCACCAAATTGGCAATCGTTTGCGGACCCGCGTCTTCGTTGACGACGATTGCATTCGCCGCAACCGAACTGAGCGTAAACGAGGGCGCGTCGTTGACCGGCATTACCGTTATTACAAATGTAGAGTCCGTCACCAGTATTGTCCCGCCGGTATCGGCTAAACGCACAGTTATTGTGACGCTGCCAAACTGATCCTGACACGGATGGATGGAAACCGTGCGGACAGCCCCGCCCGCGCCGGTAAAGAAAATGCTGTCCGGGGGAACAAGGAACGTGTTAGAACTATGTCCGGTCACCGTTACGCTGCCCGGAAATTCGTCGCTGATCATAAAAGGAATCGCCTGCGTTGGTTGGTCTTCCAGGGTCGTTTCCGCGGCAATCGCGGTCATTGTCGGCGGTGTATTGTTCGTGACAGAGATGAGCAAAGGATAGGCCGCCGAGGTGTCCACCCCGGCATTGGCCGTGCCGCCATTGTCCTGGGCGCGGATATTCAAAGTGGCCTGCCCGTCCCGGCCGGTCAGCGTGTAGCTCAAAGTCCCGGCGACGCTGACAGTCACAAGATCAACGGCAATAATATCATTCGGATCGCTCAAGTTGCGAATCAGATAGGCCTGGAGCGCTTGACCGGATTCGTTGGCCGGGCCCGGCGTAAAGCCGGTCACCCAGTTAACGCTTTGCGAACCGCTTGTGCCGGTCGGATGCGTTCGATTGCCCGTATTTACAATCGAAGGTGCATCATTAATATTGTTGATCGTGATGGTAAATGTCTGTACCAGCGTCGAATCTTTGCCGCCATTGGCCGTGCCGCCGTTGTCGCGCAATTGCACCGAAACCGTGGCCGTGCCGGACGAATCCGCTGCCAGGGTGAAGGTCAACGTACCGTTGGCCGCCAGCGCCGGTTGTACGCTAAACAAGGAGTTGCGATTGTTGGAAATTGTAAAAGCCAAGCTCTGACCGGATTCATTGCCCGGGCCAGCCGAAATGTTTGTCGCCCAATTAAATGTCTGTCCGCCCGCATCTTCATTCACCGTTAGATTTCCACCGGCCGTAAACGATGGCGCGTCATTGACATTGTTGACCGTGATCGTAAATGTCTGTACCAGCGTCGAATCCTTGCCGCCGTTGGCCGTGCCTCCGTTGTCGCGCAACTGCACAAAAATCGTGGACGTGCCGGACGAATCCGCTGCCGGGGTGAAGGTCAACGTACCATTAGCCGCTAACGCAGGTTGTATGCTGAACAGCGCGTTACGATTGTTGGAAATTGTAAAAGCCAAAGTCTGACCGGATTCATTGGCCGGGCCTGACTTAATGTTTGTCGCCCAATTGAAAAATGTATGCTGGCCCGAATCTTCGAACACCGTTGTATTTCCGCCGACCGTAAACGACGGCGCGTCATTAACGGGATTCACAGTTACCGTAAAGGTATCCCGCGCGGCCAAAGCGTTGCGCACACCTGCCCCGCTATCTCCCGCTTCGACGATCAAAACACTCGTTCCGACGGCGTTGTCCTGAAAATTCAGCGTCAGCACACTATCCGCGGCGCTGACCGTAACCGTCACCACAGTCGGGTTGGAATTATTGATGATCGTAAAAAACAGATCGCTGCCATCTTCCGGGTCATAAAACACATCATTCAAATCCACAAAAGCGGAATCGGGCGCGTCCTCTTCCACAGTCAGGTTGGGAAGGGCTGCAATGACCACCGGCGCGTCGTTGACGGGGGCAATTGTCACCCGAACGGTATCGAAGACCACGCCGCCCTGGGTGTCCGCGGCCCGCAGAATCAAAGTGTCCGTGCCGGCGGCATCAGCCGCAAAGTCGATGATTAGAACGTCTACAATTTCGGCGTTAAAGATAACTCCGTCCCGGATAATGCTAAAACTCAGATTGCCGGTGTCCCGATCATCCGCAAACGCATCATCCAAATCGGCCACAAACAGCGCCGGATCATCTTCAGTGGCCGAGATATCGGCAATGGCGGCGACAACGGTGGGCGGTTGATTTTGCGACGCTCCGCTCACGGCAAAATCATACGTCCCCTCGTCGCAGTCATCGCTCCAAATACGCACCTTGGCCAAATCCCCCCCGCTATCGGTCGGCAGATAGCGCACCCGGAACGTCGTTGAATCGCCGGGCACAACCGTGCCGTTGGGCGAAGTCGTGAGGGCAAACTCGCTCGTGCCGCTGATCGTTACACTTGAGATATGCAGCGTATCTGCGCCGGTATTTTTGATCTTAAAGGTATGCGTCACCGATTGATAAATAATGACGCTACCGTAACTGGTGCTGTCCGCCGTATCCGTTGCCAGCGTATCGCCGTCGTCAATGGCGGTCAGGCCGCCCAGGAGGGCAATCTCCGGCGCGGCAAAGGCCGGGCAGCTTGTGCCGGTCGTCACGCCGCCGGGCGTGATCCAGTTGGAGGTTGCGTTGGATAGGGCAAAGCCGTTCAATGTGCCATTGTTATCGCCGCCAGCCAGATCGGTCAAGGTTGTCACCCCGCTATTGCTTCCGCCGGCGATGCCTTGATTAAAGTTGTAATAAGCGACCAGTCCGTTCTCCGATCCGGTTAATTCACAGTTCATATAATGGTTAATTTCGGCGCAGGTGCGAGCCTTGTTCCAGATGCGGACTTCATCTAATATGCCATTAAATTTCCAGGCGCTTTCACGCTCAATACCCAATAACATGGCAGCAGAACTGTTTAGATTATCGCCTGCCGCCGCATGGGAAACATTGGCTTCAACGACACCATCGCGGTACAAAATAATTCGTTGCGAACTGCGCTGGACGGTCATGGCAATGTGATGCCAGTTGTTGTCGTTCAAATTCGTGGTTCCCACCAATCCTTCTGCAACGCCTGCAAAATTGGAGCCTTCTTTTCTCAATTCTGCAGCGATCTTGTTCTGATATAATACAAGTTGAAATCCGGTCCAAAATCCGGTGCTGGCTTTGGCAATGATTCCAGCATAATTAGCCTGGGATCCGTCAAGTTTAATCCGGGCTTCTAATGAAAAATCTGTTAAAACGCCAAACTGCAAGGCCGGATTATCCGCAACAGTAATAACATCATTCCCCCCGTCAAAATCCAGCGCAGCAGCCGGTGTTGCGCCCGTCCCGCTCACAGCAAAGTCATACGTCCCTTCGTCGCAATCATCGTTGAAGATTATAATTTGGGCCGTATCCGCCCCGGCTACGCCGCCGGGCGCGTAGGTCACGGTAAAGGTCGTGGAGTCGTTGGGATTGACCCGGGTCGGGATCGCGCCGAAGGTGAACTTGAGCGAATCCGGGCCGGAAGTGTCCATGCCGGAGATGTGCAGCGTATCCGCGCCGGTGTTGTGGATTTTGTAAGTGACCGCGCGCGAGCCGTTGACGGCCACAACGCCAAAGTCGGTGCTGTCGGCGGCATTGGGTGTGGCGTCCCCATCCGAAATAGCGACCCCATTACCGGCAAGCCCGATATTGGGAGCGCTAAAATCAATGATGGTAATAAACGCGCCGTTCGCCATAATCACGTCGGGTTTGCCATCGGCATTCATATCTTGCGCCGCCATTTCATATATACCTGCTGACAAACTATAAGATTGTGGGGCTGCAAAGCTAATCGTTCCGGTCGTTGACGTATTTTCATAATAGCGCCAGTCTGTTCCGTCGCCGCTGGCCATTGACGCAATTACATCAACCTTTCCGTCGCTGTTCAAATCCCCGATCTGTATATTGAATCCCCCCCAGCCGGTGGCAATGGTTGAAGTGGCAAATGACAAATTACCAATTGTTGAGGTATTACGGAAAAACTTCATACTGCCGGCATTGTTTTCACCGATGACGATATCCGTTTTTCCATCGCCATCAAAATCGGCGGCATGGACATCATGCGCCCAACTGCCGGTCAGCGAAATATTATACGCCGCGGCAAATGAATTGGCGTCAATAAAGCCGCTTGCACTGGTATTTCTGAAAATCGAAAGACGGCTCGAGTTGGTATTGTTACTGACCGCAAGATCAACTTTTCCATCGCCATCAAAGTCGGCCATAGCAAGTTTGGCGGGTCGGTCTACAACCGTAAAATCAACCTTTGGCGCAAATGTGCCGGCTGAGAAATTGCCGGAGACATGCGTATTTTTCAGGACGCTGACCTTTGTTCCACTATTCCATTGGTTTGTGATAATCAGGTCCGGCTTGCCGTCTCCGTCCACATCCTGAATTTTGGCGTCGCGCAAATTTTGTCCGTTTACGCCGGTAAAATCTTGCTTTGCCTGGAAGGAAATTGCCCCCACGCTGCTTAAATTTCGATACACCGACACAATAGCGTTGCCGCCATTATTACAGGCGACAGCCAAATCGAGCCGGCCGTCGTTGTCAATATCGCCCAGGCTCATGCTTGTCGGGGCGGTCCCGGAGGCCAAAGTCGCATCGGCAACAAAGGCGGGCGCAGCGCCGGTTGTCGTATTCCGATAAAACCTAAGGGAATTTATTGAATTATTTGAGACCACCACATCCGGTTTACCGTCATTATCCAAATTGCCAATCACAAGACCGTGAGCGGCTGTACCGTTTGGAATATCCGTCGCGCAATACGTCATTGGGATATTAATAACCGACGTATGTTTCACGTTTAAAAATTGATTGGCCGGCAAATCCAATGTGCTGGAAGAAGCGTTTTTTGTGGTATGAATGGCGGTCATCGGCGCATAAGTGGCCGCGCCGGGCGGAGTCGTAACCTGGATTGTGTTTTCAAAGGTGGTCGGGTTTTCGGTCAGACCGGTGATGTTTGCCAACATGCCGCCGATATAAACCTTTACGCTATCGGCATTATTTCCAAAAAATCTTCCGCTGATGGTGACGGTTGCGCCCACATTCACGCTGGTCGGTGAAAAGGACGTCACCTTCGGAATGCCCAAACCCGTCCCGCGCACGGCAAAGTCATAAAACGGCTCGTCGCAATCGTCGCTGGGAATTTGGATAAAAGCCGTATCGCTCACCGCCGCCGTCGGCTTGTAGGTGACCACAAAAGTGGCCGAGCCGCCCGCCGCAATCGCCCCGGCCGGAGTCAGCGGCCCGATGCTGAACTTGCTCGCGCCCGTGCCGGTTTTGTTGATGGCGTTGACGGTCAAACTGCCGGTGAGATTGGCGTTTTGGATGGTATAGGTGACTTTCAGCGAATCGCCGACCGTCCGCGCGCCGAAGTCGGTGGAGTCGGTGGTCGTCGGGCTAAAATCGCCGTCGGCAATAATCGCGCCGTTGCCGCGCAGATTGATTTCCGGCTTGGCGGCCGGACTCACTTCGTCCGCGCCGATGGACGGCTGGATCGCGTGACGGCTGTTGCCGTCGTAATCGGTCGCAAGGCCGCTCATCGGCACGCCCACGCCCAACGCCGCCGTGCTCGTGTGCAGGTCGGCCGTGCTCTCGGCGGTAAACGTCACGTCGCTGTTGATGGAGCAAATGTCCTGAGCCGTGCCGCTTTTCCAAGCGGCAAAGGCGCGGGCCGTTGCGCCGTTATCATACGAGCCCAAATTGGCCGCCGCGCCGCTATACAGATCATTGGTATTGCTATACAGCCCGGTCGTGCTGTTGCTGACGATGGCAAAATGCTTGCCCGTGCCGCCGCTGCGCTCGTTGATAAAAATGTTGTTGCGCAGGCTGTCATTGCCGGAGGCCGGGGCCGTCTGGCGATAGATGGCCTGGGTATTGGTCGCGCCGCTGGACAAGTTTCCACCAATATAGACGCTGTTATATGCCGCATTCAGGTTGCCGTCGGAGTTTTTATAAATGCCGCTGATCTGATAATCACCAATTTCGCTGCCGCCCAGGCTGATCATGTTGTTGGCGATGACCGCCCCGGCCATGTTCAACAGTTCGATTCCGGACAAACGGACGCTCGCGCTGTCCGACGCGGCCTGAAAATCGTAGAGCCGATTTTCGCGGATAACGGTCAGCGGATCGCGTGTCCCGGCTGCGAGTCCTTCATAGAAAATCCCGGCGACCCGTCCGGTCGCGCTCGTGTGAAGCAGGCTTAGCCCGTAGATCGTATTATTCCGGATGCTGTGCGCGGCGGCCGCTGTGCCGCGCAAATAGACGCCGATAATCGGCAAGACCGCGGTCGAAGAATCGCTCAGGCTATGAATGACGTTGTTGTGAATGACCAGGGTCGGGCCGCCCGAAGACTGATAAATACCCACGATCTCCGCCGAGGCATGTGAACTGCGGTTGCTCAAATTTCGAATCGTATTGTCGCTTAGGCTATCCGTCCCCGTGGCCGAAGCGCCGTTGTAAATAGCCCGCAGCACACCCTGATTGGTCGTCTCCGGGATGCTGATGTCGGCGATGGTATTGCCGCGCACGCTGTAGGAACTCGAATTGCTGGTGGTGATTATCTCGTTGACCAGATCGCTTGTGAAAGAGGACCAGGCCACATTCCGAATCGTATTATTTACAATCCGCGTGGACGAGCCGCCGGTTGCGCCGACACGAATCGCGGTAAAAGAGCCGTACGCGCCGCTGGTGGTCTTGGTCCAAAGCCCGGCGGCGCTGGACGCGCTGCCGCCGATAGCGTTATTGCTGATCAGGTGGCTGTTGCCCGAACGAATATCAATTGCTGTTTGCGTCTCGCTCGAAGTTCCGTTGTCATAAAAGCTGTTGCCGCTGATGACGCAGCTGCCGCCGTTGCTCCCCTGCCAAAAGCCGAAGCCGTCGAAATTATAGATGCGCGAATTGGTCAGCGTCACATTGTCATTGGCTGCCCCGGCGTCGCTTTCCACCGAGATGAGATAATAGGCCCGGGCAGCGCCGCGAATATCGCAATTATCAAAAATAATGTTGTCATTACCGTCCGGCACTGCGGAAGCGTCGCCGCCGATAAGAATCGTCGCCGCCGTTGAAAATCCGGTGGAAGTAGCCGCGCCTTCGATGATACAATAGCGCGCCGCGTTGTTATCGGCATTATTGAGAAAGAAGAGCGTACGACCCGCAATCGCCGAATTTTGAATCTGCAGATATTGACCGCTGCCGCCAAAACGGCCGTCAAAGGTCACATTGTCTGCGCCGTTGAGGAAAATCAGCGTATCGGCTGCGGACATGGCAATGGTTTTTAGCGCGGCTGAGCCGGGCACAATGCTGACGCCGCTGTAACTCGCCCCGCCCGATCCGCTGGCGTTCAATTGGGCCGTGGCCGTTTCTGTGGTATTGTCGTAAACTGTGATGGTAATATTGCCCTGGTGCGTCCCGGCGTTGATGGCGTCGAAGGCGTCTTTGAGCGTGGGATAGGCAAAGGGTCCCGTCACGCCGATGGTGGCGGTCACGACTACCGGACCCGGCGTGGCGCTGACGATGAGCGTATCGCCTACCTGCCCGGCGCTGTCCACCCCGGCGACGCCAAAATAGTAGAGTGTGCCGTTGGTCAAACCGGTCAGGACTTCGGTCGTGTCGGTTATCGTGGTGTTGGTCGTGGTCACGCCGCCGCTCAGGTTGCTATTGGTAGAGGTGATGATGTTGTATTGCTTGTAATCTGTTTCCGTGTTGCGATTCCAGCCCAATGTTATCTGGCTGTTGCCCGGCGTAGCGATCAGATTGGCCGGTTGGAAGGGATGCATGGCACGGGAAGTGGCGCGTTCGGCGTTGCCGTTCAGCGTAGCATTGTTCGCCGTTAAAGTTGCGTCATAGGCCGGGCCACTGACTTCGTCAAAATGCCACAGGTTGACCAAGCCCGACTCATTACCAAGCAAAGGTTTGTGCAGATCGGTCTTAATCTGGGCGGCGCTGCGTGCCACGCTCCAGAATCGCACTTCATCCATTTGACCGTTCAGCCAAACGGAGTTAAACTCAACTGCACCGCCCAATCGCGTTACATTGGCAGGCGAGTTCATATCGCGCACGCCGACGTCCGTCTGAGCCACGGCTAATAGGCCATCCACATAGAGCGACACATTGGCGCCGCTGCGGGTGACCGCCAGATGATACCAGCGCTGACGCGTTAAAGGTGTCGCGGACCACATCGCGAAATGGCCGGGTCCAAGCTGCGCCAGCGCCATCTCAAAAACTACAAGGCTATCGGACTGCACGTTAAAAACATACCAATTACCGCTAGAAGTCGCCTCATTCGTCCGGTTGGTGATTAGATATTGCCCGGTGTTGAAATTATTAAAGTTAGCCCAGCACTCGATAGTAAAATCACCCATGCCCGGCGCAAACTCTGTCATTTGGACATAATCGCCATTGCCGTCAAAGGTCACGGCCTTGCCCGCCTCCAAAACCGGCGCGGCCTCGGCCTCGTTGGTGTAGGCGGAGAAAGTTACCCCTGCGTTTGTGGCCCGAACGCGGTAGAAGTAGAGCGTCCCGGCGCTGACGGCGGTGTCCGTAAAAGTGCTCACATTCGCCGCTGTCGTGGCAATCAGCGCAAAGCCTGCGCCCGATGTCGTCGAACGCTCGACGACAAAACCCGTTTCGTCGCTGGAATTGTCCGTCCACCAGAGTTGGTTGGCCACAGGGTTGTAGCGATACGCGCCGGAAGCGTAGAGGTTGGTCGGGGCGTTGGGTGTCGGCAACAGGCCCGTCCCGCTCAAGCTAAAGTTATACGGATTCTCATCACTGTCCGTATTGGTGATGCTGATAAAGGCCGTATCGCTGACCACCGCCGTCGGCGTATACGTGACCATAAACGTGGCCGA
Organism: uncultured Gemmatimonadota bacterium; assembly: GCA_964404765.1. Lineage (GTDB taxonomy): Bacteria > 4572-55 > 4572-55 > 4572-55 > 4572-55 > CAYOLL01. The sequence goes on from CAYOLL010000038.1 coordinate 40,726, forward strand.
ACCGCTGATCGCAATCGAACTGGCCGGCGTCAACGCGCCGATGGCGAATTTGGATTGGCCCGTGCCGGACTTGTTGATGGCGCTGACATTCAAGACCTGCGTACCTGTATTATGAATTGAATACGTCACCGTGCGAGCCGCGCCCACTAAGACCGAGCCAAAATAAGTCGAATCGGCTGCATCCGGCGTGTTATCGCCATCGGTGATACTGACGCTGTTGCCGCGCACGTCAATCTCCGGGGCAACCGTCGTAAAACCCTGCGCCTCGCCATAGCTGGTATCCGTTCCGGCAATAGCGTAGGCCCGCACATAATATAAGGTACTGGCGCTCAAACCGGTCAGCGTGTCCGGGTACGAGTTGACGCCGAATGTGCCGCTGCGGACGGTCTTGCTGTCAAACACATCCGGGCAGGTCGTCGTGCTCCAGCAAATACCGCGTTGGGTGACATTGGCGTGATTGCCCACGTCAAAGATATCGCCGCCGCTGATGGCCGAAGTTTCGCCTATGCTCGTGACCGCGGACGTGGCCAATATCGGCGCGCCGGGATTGCCGGTTGAAACCCAGTTGGAAGTCGAACCGCTGCGGGCAAAGTTGGTCAACACGCCGGTGCGACAGTTGTTCGTATAATCCAATAACTGAACAGGCAAGCCGGTGTTATCCTGCCCGGCATTGCCCTGATCGAAGCGGTAATAGGCCTGCAGGCCGCTTTCATTCCCCTGGAGATAGATATTCCGGTTGGCCTGAATTTCCCCCGACGTGCGCGCCACGTTCCATACTCGCAGTTCATCCACCGTGATATCGCCCATGTCGTACGGGATATTCCACGGGGTCACGCCGATGATAAGATTGCCCGTGCCCTGATAGTCATTTGACGCGGTATCGAAAGCGACTTGAGTCCCGTCCCGGTAAATTTTGCGACTATTGCTAACGGCATCGTACACGCAAGCCCAATGATGCCAGTTTAAATCCGTGTAAGTCGAATCTGCGTCTAAATCATTAAAGTAGAAGCCAAAAGTAAAGCGGTTGTTCGAAGTGCCGCCCGGTTCGCGAAAACCGATGTGCAAACCGACATTGTTTGTATTCGTTCCCTGTCCGATCACCATGTCGGAGCTTATGCTCGTGTTTCGCCGGGCCCAAAACTCAACGGTAAACGACTGATTGGCCAGATTGATCGGCCCGGTCACGATGACGCGATCATCGCTCCCATCAAAATCCAGGGCGTTGCCCAGCGGCGCAATGCCCGTCCCGCTAAGCGCAAAGTCATACGGATTCTCATTACTGTCATTATTGACGATGCTGATTGTGGCGTTGCGGGCGCCCGCCGCGCCAGGCGTGAATCGCACCGTAAAATTAGTCGAGTCGCCGCCATTGATCGTTGCCGCCGGAGACGAGACGACACTGAAGTCGCCCTGATTCGTCCCGCCGAAGCTGATCGCGCCGATGGTTAAGGGCAATCCGCCGGCAATATTTTTGATCTTAAAGGTCTGCGTCTTAGACCCGCCGATGACAACGCTGCCGTAGTCGGTGCTGTCATTGAGGGCGGGCGTGGTGTCGCCGTCGGGGATGGAGCTGAGGCCGCCGAGAATGTCCATCTCTTGCGGCAAAGCGTTTAGGCAGACTACATTTTGGCCATTATAATTGCCCACAACCAAATCGAGATCACTATCGCCATCCATGTCGCCAAAAAGTACCGAGGCGGTCTGTTTCGGCAGGCCGAAGTTGCGCGCCCCGTCGGTGAAGAAACCCACCCCGTTGTTCAGATAAACCACGCTTTGTTCAAAAGCGGAGTTCCCAACGGCCAAATCAAGATCGCCGTCGCCATCCGCATCGCCAAAGGCCACTGAGTATGTGAAATCAACGCCTGTGCCAAAGTTACGCATCCCGGCGGTAAAATTCCCCATCCCGTCATTCAAGTAGACAACATTCTGCTGGCTATTGGCATTCCCAACAGCCAAATCGAGATCGCTGTCGCCATCCACATCGCCAAATACTACCGATTCCGTCCGCTCACTACCGGCGCCAAAGTTGCGTGCTCCGGCGGTGAAATTCCCCGCCCCATCATTCAGATAGACGACATTTTGCTGATTATAATTTCCAACGGCCAGATCCAGGTCACCATCGCTGTCTACATCGCCAAAGGCTACGGATCGCGTATAATCGAAAGAGGTCCCGAAGTTTCGCACTCCGGCGGTGAAATTCCCCAACCCGTCATTCAGATAGACAACATTTTGACTTGAAATATTCCCCACCGCCAGATCGAGGGCGCCGTCGCCATCCGCATCGCCAAAGGCCACCGACCACGTCCCGTCGCTGCCCGTCCCGAAGGTGCGCGGCACGGTGAAGTTGCCCGCCCCGTCGTTCAGATAGACCATGTTCTGCTGATTATAATTTCCGACGGCCAGATCGAGGTCGCCGTCACCGTCTGCATCGCCAAACGCCACCGACCGCGTCTGATCGCTATTCGTGCCGAAGTTGCTCCCAAAGCTAAAGTGACCCGCCCCATCATTCAGATAAATGACGCTTTGCTGATTATCATTCCCGACGGCCAGATCGAGGTCGCCATCGCCCTCCACGTCGCCTAAAGCTACCGAAAGTGTATTATCGTTACTTGGCCCAAAGCGGTTACTGTCCGGAAACTGGGCATAGCCCAGCGGCGCTTCGATGGTAAATTGCCAGGTAAACGCCGTCAGCAAGGTATCGCCCGGCGTCGGTCCCTCAATATCCCGCGTTAAGGTGACGGTGACGACCTCGCCCGTTTCAAAATCGCTGGTTGGATTGAAGAAAATCGTATTTGGCGTGATTGTAAATGCGCCGGTATGCCGCCCGGAGATGGCGCCGTCCACATTAAAAGTATTGCTATTAACCGTTGTGGCGTTGACGTTATCGCTAAAGACAACTTCAATGCTGCTGTTGGCGGCAATGTCTAAGGCGTTGGTATCCGGCGAGACTGTGGTGATCTGAAAAATCGTCCGTGTCCCGTTCACGCCAAGGCCGGCTTGCCTTTCAACGTGCTTTATATAATCCGGAGCGCGGGACATATCGGTAATCTGGGCACCGGCTTGCGCCGTTCCGATCAGTCCCAGAAACAGCGTCACACTTAATATTTTCCAAAATCTTATCATGTTTATTCTCCTTTTCAATCAAACCCAACCGATGGCGATGAGCGTCACTCGCACACCTTCCAGCGTTTCCGCGCTCGACAACTGCGCCAACACACTCTCGTCGTCGGTCGGCACAAACACGGCGACCGTCACTTCGACCAGACCCAATTGCCGGGCATACGCCGCCGCCTGCCGCCGATTCTCTTTCAATTGATAGGCGTCGGTAAAACTCTTGACTTCGATGATGCTGCGCCGTTCGCCGCAGCGCAAGTGCAAGTCCACCTTGCCGTTGCCGGTCGGAAACTCCGGACTGACCGCGCAGCGCCGGCCAACCGCCGCCTGTAGCCAGGCGTATAAATGAAAATGTCCGACCGCCTCGGTCAACTGATAATCCGTCTGACGGCGCGGCTGATCCTTCCACG
>CAYOLL010000039.1:0-36881 GCA_964404765.1 uncultured Gemmatimonadota bacterium
CTGTATGGTTCTTTCCAGCCCCGGTCTGCTACAAACGGGTCGCCCCGATGGGGCTAGAAATGCGGAAGTTATTTAGTACACATTCCTAAGCTCTTGCAAGACCCTGCATCATGGACTCACAAATAAGATTTCCTGGGCGCTCAGGCGGGTTTGACCGACAGCGGGGATAATTTTTTGATAGGAGCCATCTGGCTCAAGCCGATAGGCTTTGGCGTTATCCTGCAAGTACAGGTTCAGGATATTCAACAGCCGCTCTTTCAGTTCGCGCCGTTCGATGGGGAAAAGCAGCTCTACCCGCCGGTCCAGATTCCGCGGCATCCAATCGGCGCTGCCCAAAAAAATCTTGTCGCCGCCGTTGTGCCGGAAGTAAAAAATGCGGCTATGTTCCAGAAATCGCCCGACAATACTGCGGACGCTGATGTTATCGCTGACGCCGGGCATGGCCGGCCGCAGACTGCATATACCGCGCACAATCAATTCTACCTTAACGCCCGCTTGTGAAGCCAGATATAGATTCCGCACCATTTCCGAATCCAGCAGTGAATTCATCTTCAGGATGATATGACCGCCGCCGTGCTTCTGATGCAGGGCAATTTCCGTTTGAATCAATTGATTCAATTCTTCGCGCAGCGTCATCGGCGCCACTAACAGCTTGCGCCATTTTCTACGGTGTGAGTAGCCGGTCAGATAATTAAAAATATGCGAAGCGTCTTCGGCAAAATCATAATCACAGGTCATCAGGCCCAGGTCGGTGTAGATCCGGGCGGAGGTCGGGTTGTAATTACCTGTGGACAAATGCACATAGCGGCGGATGCCGTCGGCCTCGCGCCGGACGACCAGAGCAATTTTGCAATGCGTTTTAAGCCCAACCAGACCGTAGACCACATGCACACCTGCTTTGGCCAGTGTGCGCGCCCAGACAATATTATTTTCCTCATCAAAACGGGCTTTTAGCTCGACCAACACGGCCACTTGCTTGCCGTTTTCGGCGGCGACGGACAGGGCGCTGATAATCGGCGAATCGCTGCCGGTGCGGTACAGCGTCATTTTAATTGCCTGCACTTTTGGGTCTTCGGCGGCGCTTTGAATAAATTCGATGACGCTGTCAAACGATTCATACGGGTTATGAATCAAAACGTCTTCGGCGCGAATGGCGTCAAAAATGCTCTCATGCTTTTGGAGCGCGGCGGTTATGCGCGGTTTAAACGATTGATCCTTCAGTTTTGGCCGGTCGAGTTTATAAAGCGCCATCAGATCCGGCATATTCAGCGGGCCGTCAATTTCGTACACATCCATTTCGGTCAGATTCAGCGACGAGGCCAGCAGGTCGCGCAGTTTTTTGGGGGTCTTGCGCATGACGGCCAGCCGCACGGCCTTGCCCCAGCGCCGCTTTTTCACCTCGATGTGAATTGTTTCCAGCAGATCATCGGCTTCGTCTTCGGCAATTTCCATATCGCAATCGCGGGTGATGCGAAAGGGATACCATTCCAGCACTTCATGACCTAAAAACAGCCGCGAAGCATTGGCGCAGATAACATCTTCCAGCAAAACGAAGTGGTCGCCTTTTTCGGTCGGCGCCGGGATCAGGCGCGGCAAAATCGTGGGAATCTGCACGATGGCAAACTTGGCCGGTTCCTCCGGCCGCTGCGGATCATTGACATAAAAGGCGATGTACAAGCTGACATTCAACAAGTGCGGAAAAGGCCGGCCCGGATCAAAACCCAGCGGCGTCACCACCGGGAAAATGTCCATCTTAAAGACTCTTTCCAGATGTTTTTTCTGAGCGACGTTGAGCTTTTTGTAGGATAAGATGGCGATGTCTTCGGCGGCCAGCTTGGGCAGAATGTCCTTATTCAGGCATTTCATCTGCAAGTCCAAGCCTTCCCGGATACGCTTGGAAATCATAAGCAATTGTTGTTCCGGGCTTATTTTGTCCGATGATTTTTCATGGACGCCGACATCTATTTGCTGCTTCAGCCCGGCCACGCGGATCATAAAAAATTCGTCCAGGTTGGTGCTAAAGATGCTTAGAAATTTTAGCCGTTCCAGCAATGGCCAATTGGTCTCATCCAGCGCTTCCTGTAAAACACGGAAGTTAAACTCCAGCCAACTCAGCTCGCGGTTGAGATAAAGCGTCGGGTCGTTCAGGTCTATGCTCATTGTGCTTTCCTTATGGCTCGGAGGCGAATTATTCATCATTCCAGCTAAAAGTAATCCTTTAATGAGTATATTCACAAAACCGATGGTCGTCAATGTTCTTTTGCACGGATTTTCAGCGGATGCAATTCATTTCTTCAGCTTTGGTATAACTTCCCACTGTGCGGTAAATGGATTTTGAATGTGCTGCCAAACCCGAGACGGCTCTCTACACTCACCCGGCCATGATGCGCCTGAGCAATATGTTTGACAATCGCCAAACCCAGACCAGTCCCGCCAAGTTTGCGGCTGCGGGCGCGATCCACCCGGTAAAAGCGCTCAAACAAACGCGGCAGATGAATGCTGTCAATGCCGATGCCGTGATCGACAACGCTGATCGTTAGCTCATCATACGCATCCGATGCTAAAATTTGAATCCGATCCCCTTCATAACTGTATTTGATGGCGTTGTTGACCAGATTCATGGCCGCCTGCTCGAGCAGCAAGGCATTGACGCTTCCGGTTAAATTGGCCGCACAATCCAAATGGAGATGAATACGCTTTAAATCCGCGACAGGCCGGCATATCGTCTGCACATTTTCCAAAACATCCCTAATACAAACCTGAGCAAACTCCAGCTTACTGCCTTCACCGTCGCCCTCCAATCGGGAAAGTATGAGCAAGTCGTCCACAATAAACTCCAGATTATTAGCCTGGCGCGTAATTATTTTTAAAAAATGGCGCGCATTTTCCGGCTCATCAATCGCCCCGTCGTTAAGGGTTTCGACAAAACCTTTGATAGCGGTGATCGGTGTCTTTAATTCATGCGAGACATTGGCGACAAAATCGCGTCGGACTTTTTCCAGCCGTCGGGTTTGGGTTACATCGTGCAGGATAATCAGAACGCCTTTTTCTTCGCCCGCCGAGCCATGCAGAATCGTACCCTGCGCTTCCAGATAGCGCTCTTCGGAACGGCCGGCAATCAGGACGGTCAACGTCATTTCGTTTTTTAGCGATTTACGCGCTCGTATTATGTCGGCGACAAATGCCTGAAAGCGCGCATTTCGAATAACTTCACTTAGATTTCGTCCCAACACTTTTTCTCTGTCGCAGCCAAAAAGCGTGGCCGCTGTCTGGTTAAGGCTAACCAGACGTGTTTCCAGATCAATAGCGATAACGCCTTCCACCATGTTTGCCAATAAAGCTTCCAGCTCGTTTTGCTGATGCGTAATTTTATTAACCCGCTCATGTAGTTGAGCGGCCATTAAATTGATTGTTGTGCTTAGCGGGATCAATTCGGACCAGGGCTGAGCCGGCAGCCGATAGAGAAGCTCATCACTCGTAAATCGGCGAAGGCTGTCCGTAGTATTATCAAAAATTCGGCTAAATCGGCGCAAGACACCCAATTGAATCAAAACGGAAGCCGTTGCAACGACAATAATGCAGCCGACAATTGCAAAGTAAATTTGACTTAAAGAGTGATCTATGTCCGCAATCGGTTGACCTGTGCGAATAACCCCTAATGAACGTCCGCTTACATCCGTATAAGAAACGGCGGCGTACATCATAGCCTCATGATTCGTTTCGCTATAACGAATGCTGCTGCGGCCATGCAGAATGGCTTGCCGAATTTCCGGACGATCCAAATGATTGCCCGCTTGATCGCCTTCATAACGGGAATCGACCAGGACTTTCCCTGTTGAATCCACAATGGTAATTCGCATCGAGAGAATAACTTCCAATGCCTGACAGCGCTGATTTATGAGCGGGCTTGTTAAATCCGCCGGGGTCAATAAATGCCGAATAAGCTTGGCTTGAGTTTCAAGATTATGCTGCGCCTGCTCAAAATAAAACTTTTGCGTCACTTTTGCGGTGTACCAGCCGGCACCTGCCAATCCGCCAATAATTAAAAAAGTGTTAATTACGAACAAATGCCATAGAATAGATTTTTGCCGCACATGATCGCCCCTGTAAGTGTTCCATTCGGGATAATGAATGCCTTGATATTGATATTATAACTCCTCACGTTTTCCGGAGCTGCTCTTATCCTTCATGCGGTAGCCAACTCCGCGAACAGTCTCAATATATTTGCCGTACTCGCCCAGCTTTTTCCGTAACCCAACGACTTGCACATCAACAGCCCGTTCGGTTACAGAATATTCTTCACCACGAACACCGTCAACAATCTGATAGCGTGTATAAACCCAGCCGGGTCGCCGCGCCAGCAACCACAAGAGTTTAAATTCGGTGTGCGTCAACGTAACTTTCGCCCCCTGAATCAAAACCGTATGATGCCCGGGATGAATGGTTATCCCATGAATACAGAGGGATTCATTCTCGGCTGCCGGTCGTTCCGCTCCACGCCGTAAAACCGCCTGAATCCGGGCAATTAACACTTTAGGGCTAAATGGTTTAGGAATATAATCATCCGCCCCGAGACTAAAGCCGGCTAAAATATCGGCATCTTCGCCCTTGGCTGTCAGCATGATTATCGGAATATGGCCGGTTTTCTGATCGTTTTTTAAAATGCGACAAACATCTTCCCCAGACAAACCGGGCAGCATAAGATCCAGAACAATTAAGTCCGGCTGATTCGTGCGGGCCATCGTTAGCGCATCTTCGCCGCTTGTTGTCATTTTGACGTCATAACCTTCTTTTTTTAGATTATATTGTAACAATTCCAGCAGGTCTTCTTCGTCGTCAACGACCAAAACGTGTTTCATGCTTATCCATCCTTGTTAATAATTGTGCTGGTTTTCTTTAAGTTTAACCATCTGTGCAATCATATTCTTGCCATGTTAAATTTGTGTTAGGACATGATGATGACACAGTTAGCAGCAATGAATTTGTGTTGACAATAAAACATTTTGCGTTATCTTGGCAAACTGTTTATTTATGTTTTAACAATCTAATAAAGCGAGACGACATGTCGCAACAAATACATACCAAAGCGCGTGTTGGGATCAATACTTTAATCGGTTTTAATTGTGTTATCCTGGAAGATGTTGTCATCGGGGAAAATTGCCATATTGGACATAATGTGGTTATTCACCCCGGCGTAAATATTGGCGACGGCGTCCGCATTGACGACAACACCGTCATTGGTAAGCAGCCCATGCGCGCGGCCCGCAGCGCCGTGACCGAAGAGCGTCAATTTGAACCGGCGGTTATCGGCAATCAGGTCATGATCGGCGCATGTTGCGTGATTTATACCGGCTGCCGGATCGGCAACCGGGTGCTTGTCGCCGATTTGGCTTCGATTCGGGAAGATGTCGTTATCGGCGATTTGACAATCATCGGCCGCGGCGTCGCCATCGAAAACAAGTGCACCATCGGACAACGCTGCAAGCTGGAAACCGAAGTCTATCTGACTGCGCTCTCCGTCGTCGAGGACGATGTTTTTATCGCACCGGAAGTCACAACCAGCAACGATAATTTTCTGGGCCGCACCCAAGAGCGTTTTAAGCATTTTAAGGGCGTGACGATTCGCCGCGGTGCGCGTATCGGCGCTAATGTCACCATTCTGCCCGGCCGTGAGATTGCCGCAGACGCCGTGGTCGCCGCCGGGGCTGTGGTGACCCGGGACGTGCCGGCGCGGGTTATTGTCGCCGGTGTGCCGGCCAAATACTTCCGCGATGTCCCTTCCGAGCAGTTGCTGGAAAATCAATAGGCTATAGTTTAAATTAATAAACTAACGCATTCAATATGAAAAACTATCCACGCCAATCCCCGCTAAATGCACTGCCCCCAATGACTGAAAGTGAACTTAGCCGATTTTGCATTGCCCTCATCATTCCAGCTTATAATGTCGCTAATCAAATTGAAGATGTTTTGCGCGAAATCCCATCCTACATTCGCCATATTATTGTCGTCAACGATGCTTCGAAAGATCAAACCGGCGCAGTTGTCAAAAATGCTCAAACGAAAGATAGCCGCATCATCCTGCTTGAGCATAAACAAAATTGTGGTGTTGGTGGGGCAATGGCGACCGGTTTTCGTCAGGCCCTGTCCTTAAACGCACAAATTGCCGTTAAAATAGATGGTGACGGCCAAATGAACATAGCGGAATTGCCGTGGCTTTTAGCCCCACTTATTATCGGCAAAGCAGACTATGCCAAAGGAAACCGCTTCTATGATTTTAATGCCCTGCGTCAAATGCCATTGATTCGTCAAATCGGCAACATGGGCCTGAGCTTTTTGGCCAAAGTTGCCACAGGCTATTGGCACTTATTTGATCCCACCAACGGTTACGTCGCGATCCGCTACGAAGCTCTGACCCGCCTTACACTTGACACCATTGACCCGACTTATTTTTTTGAGCATTCCATTTTAAGCCAGTTATATTTGATTGGCGCAGTTGTCCGGGACGTGCCGCTGCCGGCACGCTATGGTTCTGAAAAATCAAACCTTTCCATCCGGCGCGTACTGCTGGAGTTTCCGCCAAAATTGGCGGGTTGTTTTCTGCGCCGCATTATCTTAAAAACATTTCTTTATGATTTTAACATGCAATCTATTTATCTGCTTTTTAGCTTGCCCATGTTTTTGGGCGGCGCGTCTTATGGCACGTACTATTGGTTTTACTATGCCCATCAAGGGACCGGCGCGCCGGTGGGAACGGTGGTTATTCCGGCGATGCTGATTATTTTGGGCATTCAACTTTTGCTGGCCGCCATTGAAATTGATTTGCGGGCGGTACCGTCGGAGCCGCTAAGCAAAAAGCCGCTTGATAGCTTGCCAGACCGTATTTTCAACCCTGTTAACAACTAAGAATTGCCTTGCGTTTTAAAGCAAAATGTTTATTTTTGTGGCCTAAAAATTAATTATGAATTCAACATTTTGCAAAGCACGGCTACGCTTTCCGCCGCGGGTGAATGGCGGTTCTAATCCTTCGGATTGTGTACTAAATAACTTCCGCATTTGGACGATTGCCCTGTTCTTAAGCCCTGTAAGGGCGACCCGTTTGTAGAAAGCGAACCACACCCGAATTAGCCCCATCGGGGCGGCCTGTGAGGCGGAAGAAAAATCATAACCATTAAACGGGTCGCCCCGATTTCACATGTTCAATTCAATAATGCGAGCGGCGTAATCTTGACTAAAATGCGTTAGGAGCTAACATGCTGATTATATCTTGTCATGCCGACACCAATTTTAAATTCCACATGCTGGAGCACTTGGAAGACGGCGTTATTCATGGTCATTTGGATAATTTTGCCGGTGTTCATGCCGTGATGACGGCTTATTTTTCCGGTCGCATCAATGCCGAACATGTGCGAATTGAATTGACCTACGGCGAGGAAGTTGACTTTGCCGGCGCGTACGAAGTGTTGGAAGACGTGCAGGAAGATGATATGGTGATTGTGGTTGATGTCACTGGCTATGAAACGGAAGCAGAGTTTACTGTGGAAAAGTGTTACCATCCCGATTTGCAGGATTTTATCTTTGGCGCATTGGATGATTTGTCCTTTGAAATGTTTGACGACTCACCCGATCCGATTTCCAACGCTGATGAAACGGATGTCTATGTTGAAGGTAGCCCGCTGGTGTGTTTTTTCGGCATTCCCTGTTGGGGCGGCGACTATAATGAAGGGCCGGTCTATTGCTACGAAAGTTCTATCGAAGCAGTCGCTGAGGCGATTTGCCGCCTGGCGGAAGCCTATGGCGAATTTAAGCCAAGCGCGGAAAATGAAGCAGCCGCTGATTAGTGCAAAGCAAAATGGGTCTTCAGACACAAAAGCCGCCGGTTTTGTAAGCCGACGGCTTTTGTGTTAGCGGACAATGCTGATTTCCAACAGGTTTTTAAAAAATTGCTTCGAAAAGTCCACACTATGAAAAAAAGAGTTGACATTTTATCCGCTTCGCCTTTAGTCTTAATAGACATGTTTTGCAAAAATTGCAAAGTTAAATGTCCCATGTCGAAAAGGTTTTTCATGATTAACCTCGTAAAATTTGTGCTCGTATTTATTGCTATTTTTATCACTGCAAGGGTTTCCCAAGCCCAGACCGTGTTTGTTTTTAATCCGGAAGCCAGGGTTTCAAATATTGGCAAAGTCAAATCCGATTTGGAAGACTATCTCAAGTCTGAGCATCTGAATGCGCGGGCTTATATATTTGTGACGCCGGAAGACCTCGAAAGCTCGGTGAGTCGCTTAAATCCAGATGTAGCAGTGGTCGCTTCTTATTTTTACGGCCTTAAGCTGGGCGATTACCGCTGGCGGCCTCTCCTGAACGGTTATAAAGACGGACAGCGAAATTTTCAGAAGGTTTTGGTCACGAAGATGCCTGTTAGTGAAGTTGCGCATCTCAAGGGTAAAAGTGTGGCCGCAGTTTCTCTGGGCTATACCGCCGCGTTTATTGACTCGATGCTGCCTGTCGGTTTGACGGCGAGTGATATCCGTATGGTTTCAACTTCCAAAGATATTGACGCCATCATGGCGCTGGCCTTTGAGCAAGTCGAGGCGGCGATTGTGACCGAGGCCAGCTTTAACAAGCTGAAGGAGATCAATCCGACGGCGGTTCAAAACCTGAAAATTTTTCAACAACTGCGGCCGATTTCCTATCCAAAAGTTGTGGCATTTCCGCAGGCAAAGAATGTTGATGAGTTTACCCGGGCCTTCAAAAACATGAATTTGAGCAGCGCTCAAAGCAGTTCCTTTCTTAAATATTTGGGCATTACCGATTTCCGCGTGGAGAGCAATTAATATGACCGTCCACAATGGGAGAAAAAAATTGGGCATAAAAAGTGTTCAAGTCAAAACGCTGCTACTGTCAGTTTTTCTGATAATGTTTCTATCTAAGCCAGCTATTTCCGGTGAATTATATGCCTTTATCGTCTCAAAAAATTTGCAGCAGACCCAGGATATTATTGACAGCTTTAAAGAAAGCTTTCCCATAGCAGAAACCGCTGTGTTGGATCTGCAAGGGCAAGCCGACACCGCATTAATTCAAAAGTTTATTGCCGATGCACGGCCGTCCGCTATTATCTGCATGGGCGCATTAGCCGCCAAGTCTACAACGAGTATTGAAAAGAAAATCCCAATCCTGTTTTCTATGGTAATTAATTATAAGAGCTACCCCGAATTGCAGCAGGATAATGTGGTTGGCGTAGCGATGGAAATTCCAATGCAAACCATTTTGACGCAGTTTAAATGGGTAGCGCCGAATATTTCCCGTATCGGTGTGCCCTATTACTCGAGCGGCTTAATCGAATTGATCCACGAAGCTGAAACTGTCGGAAAAACATTAGGCACAGAAATCGTCGGCATTAAAGTCGAAGATGTCAGCAAGGTTAAAAATACGCTACAGAAACAGGCTGAACAATGCTCAGCGTTGTGGATGATTGGCGATACTCAGCTTTATAACAAACAAACCGAAGCCATCACGGATTTGGTTGATTTTTCCCGGCGCAAAAAAATTCCGCTGTTTGCTTTTTCAGAGGCCTTTCTGAAACCGGGCGCATTTTTTTCGATCTCGATTGATTACCGCAGCATGGGCTCGCAATTGGCGCTTCTTTCCCGCCAAATTGTCGAGGATAAAACACCGTTGTCACAAATTTCCGTAGCGCCGCCCATTGGCACATTTACCGTCATCAACCGTGACGTGGCCGATGCGCTTTACGGCAAATCGTTAGATGAAAGCATCTTTGACGAAGTTGATAAAAGCTATCCGGAAGAAGTCGAAAAGTGATTCGTATCGGTCACATTGTTAAAAAATATCCGACCGTCACCGCCCTGAACGACGTGTCTTTAACTATCGAACGCGGCGAGTTTTTCGGCCTGCTGGGTCCAAACGGGGCCGGCAAATCCACCTTGATGAGCCTGCTGGTCGGTTATAAATCGCCGGACAGCGGAACCATCACCGTGAACGGTCAGCCGGTCACGCCGGACAATTTGGACGTGCGCCGGCAAATCGGCCTGGTGCCGCAATCTTTAGCCTTGTACGAGGATTTGTCGGCGCAGAAAAATCTGGAACTCTTTGGCAGCTTTTATCAACTGCCGGCCGCCCGCTTGCGCGAAATCATCCCCGAAAAATTGAACGCCGCCCAACTCTACGACCGTCGCCGCGATCCGGTCAAGACTTTTTCCGGCGGGATGAAGCGTCGTCTCAACATCGTCGCCAGTCTGCTGCATGATCCGCAAACGTTGCTATGCGATGAGCCGACCGTTGGCGTCGATCCGCAGTCGCGCAATGCCATTTTCGACTATTTGCTCGCATTGAATGCCGCCGGAATTACCATCGTCTACACCACGCATTACATGGAGGAAGCGGAACGGCTGTGCAAGCGGCTGGCCATTATCGACCACGGCAAAATTATCGCCCTGGGCACGGTCGATGAAATGCTGGCCAAGCTGCCGTATGAGGAAACGGTGCGCATTCACAAAACGCCGTTGACCATCGCCAAATTAGACGTATTCCGGCAATTCGGCCAGTTGATCGATCAGGAAGAAGATTTTGAGCTGCGGCCGACCGCCGGCTTTAAGCTGTCCGCGTTTTTTGCCGGTCTCGAAGCCAATGCCATTCCGTACAGCCTGGTCGAATTGCACCGGCCGACACTGGAAGCGCTCTTTTTGCATTTGACCGGAAGGAGCTTGCGCGAATGAAAACCGTCCTTAATCTCTTCATCAAAGATTACATTCTTTTCTGGAATGACCGAGTCAGCGTCGCGCTGAGCTTCTTTGTGCCGCTCGTTCTGATCACGATTTTCGGGGCGATCTTCAGCGGTTCCAGCGATCCCGCCAAAGGCATTCGCTTAGCCGTGGTCAACGAGAGCGACGCGCCCATCGCCAAAAAGCTGCAATCCGTTCTGGAAAAGTCCGACAACTTTCGCGTCATCAAAAGCTATCATGACGATCAGGAGCAGGAAATTGCGTTGACGACCCAAACGCTCATCGAGCGGATCAAGGGCGGCAAGTTTCGGCTGGGGCTGGTCATTCCAGCCGATGCCGTCAGTGATACGGCCGCCGGCATGAAGCTCAAGTTTTATTACGACCCGCGCAACGACATCGAAATGGGTATGGCCGAAGGATTGTTGCAGCAAACCATTATGAGCCAAATGCCGTCGCTTTTATTGGGCAGCCTGCAAAAGCAATCGGTTAAATTTCTTGGCCCTGACTCGGGTAATGCTTTCAATCATCAAATCGCCCGAACGGTGGGCCAGTATTTCGGCGCAGATACTTCGACTATTCTGTCGCCGATCGTCGGGTTGTCGGATGCGGCTTCTGATAGCGGTGACACGGGTATGGGCGGTTTTTTCAACAGTATTTTGCAGATTGAAAAAGAACAGTTGGTCGGGCAGGAAGTGAAAAATCCGCAGGTGACGCGCAATGTAGGCGGCTGGGCCATGATGTTCGTGCTGTTTTCCCTGTCGGGTGCGGCTTCGTCGCTGTTCGAGGAGCGGCAGAACGGCGTCATTTTACGGATTCTGGCCGCGCCGGTTTCGCGGCTGCATATTTTGGCCGGCAAGTATCTGTTCTGCATGACGCTGGGTTTGACCCAAATGCTGGTCATGTTTATGGCCGGCTGGCTCCTTCAGGATATTGACATTTTCTCCAACTTTTTTAACCTGCTGCTCGTGTCGGTTGCGGCGGCGGCGGCTTCCACCGCGTTTGGCATGTTATTGGCCGCTTTTGCCACCACGCAAGCGCAAGCTAACGGTCTGGCCACACTTATTATTTTGATTATGAGTCCATTGGGCGGGGCATGGTTTCCGCCGTTTCTCATGCCGGATTATGTCCAGGCGCTGAGCAAGCTGACCCTGGTTTATTGGGCCATGGAAGGCTTTATGAAGGTGTTGTGGGCCGGCGCCGGTCTGGCCGATATTGTGCCGGAATTGGCCGCATTGCTGGCGATTGCGGTTGGCGTAACGGCAATTAGCGCCTGGCGCTTCCGGCAGGGAAAGATGTTTGAATGACGTTATTTTTATCCTGTTTATCCATGTAAATAGGGCGGTTCGATGAGCATGGATAGACAGGATGCACAGGATGGAAAGACGATATGAAAGCTTCTTTATTTATCCTGTTCATCCATTGCCAAAATAACCTTGCGAAGGCTCACGTTAGAGAGTTCAGCGAGCCTTGAAAATATTGACTTTGCAACAAATTTAACCTTCGCAAGGTTTTCTATCCATGTAAGTTATCCGATTTCTTAGTGATTCTTCGAATTTTTTGACTTTGTGGCTACGAGTCATCATTGAATAATCCAACACGAGGACGCTACGCATGAGTTTGTTCGATAAGCTTGTGGTCAACACGTTGCCGTTGATGCCGGAAGCGTTGGTCTGGCCTGTTTCCAAACGCTATATTGCCGGAAAGACTTTAGACGACGCCGTCCGCACCTGCCGCGATTTAATGCAGCAGGGCGCTTGCGCCACCTTCGATCTTTTGGGCGAAAACATCGAGCGCAAAGAAGAAGCCACCGCGGCCAAAGATACCTACTTGCATATTTTGGACGTCATTAAGAGCGACAAATTGGATGCTAACATTTCCATTAAACCGACACAGATGGGTCTGAGTTTTAAAAAGCTGCTGGGTGAAAAAGAAAGCAAAGAGTTTTGTTATCAAAACGTGCGCGAACTGGTCAAGAAAGCCAACGCGCTGGGCAACTTTGTGCGGATCGACATGGAGGACACGCCTTATACCTCCGACACGCTGGAAATGTACACCCGGCTGCACGACGAATTCCCAAAAAATGTCGGCGTGGTGATCCAGGCCTATCTGCGTCGAACCGTCGACGATGTGCAAATGCTGATGCAGCGTAAAGCTAACCTGCGGCTGTGCAAAGGCATTTACATCGAGCCGCGCGAACTGGCCTACAAAACGCATCCGCTGATCAACAAGAACTATATTTTCCTGCTGCAAGAACTGCTGAAAAATGGCAATTACATCGGCATCGCCACCCATCACGAGGAATTGGTCTGGGGCGCCATGCGGATTGTTCATGATTTGAAGCTGCCCAAAACGGCCTACGAATTTCAAATGCTGTTGGGTGTGGACGAAGAGTTGCGCCGCATCATCCTCAAGGCCGGCCATCGGCTGCGCGTCTACATTCCGTACGGCGAGCAATGGTACGCCTATTCCGTGCGGCGACTAAAGGAGAATCCGGCCATCTCCCGCCATGTGATCAAGCAGTTTTTTGGGATTCAAGGTTAAGCCGGTAAATCCATGACCCGCCATAAAGACACAAAAGCGCTAAGGTTCACGAAGTTTGTTGGCTTCTAACACCGCTTAAAGCACAAGTCACCCGACGCCATGAACAAGAGTCACCAACGAGCACTTAAAGCTATCTTTACGTAGCCCGTTTCCGGCAACATTAAATGGCGGGATGTGGAAGCATTGCTCAAAACACTCGGGGCCACGATTCAAGAACGCGAGGGTTCTCGAGTTGCGGTTTTGCTTAAAAACCAGGCAGCCGTATTTCATCGTCCGCATCCAAGACCCACCATGGACAAAGGGGCTGTGAAAGATGTCCGAAAATTCTTGGAGCACGTGGGGATTATACCATGATTGAATACAAAGGCTATATCGGAGTTGTGGAATTTGATGCGGAAATTGATTTGTTTCATGGCGCCGTCATCAATATCAACGATGTCATTTCTTTCTATGGCGCATCCGTAGACGAGTTACGGCAGGAAATGCGAAAATCCGTAGACGAATATGTTGCCTTCTGTCAAGAGCAAGGGCATGAACCGGAAAAGCCCTTCTCCGGCAAGTTGGTCATTCACACCAAACCCGATCTGCACAAACGTCTGACGTTGGCGGCGGCCAAACGGCAGGTCAGCGTGGATGATTACGTGGCAGAAGTGCTGGAGAAGAGCGCTTGACTTGAGGATGAACAGGATGCTAAAAATCCGAATGTTCGGCGATCCGATTTTGCTGCAAAAATTAACTTGATAATATCTGACCAAGCGCCTCAATGAAAGGATTCATCGCATGAAAAAAAATGTACAATGGCTTTTACTGTTTGGAGCGTTTCTCATCACAACACCATCAGCGGTTTGTGCCGATTCCGATCCACCGGCCTTGCGTCGGGCCAAAGAGTATATCGAAATGATCAACGGGCACGATAAAGTCGCGACGAAAGCGTATGTAGAAAACAATTATTCGCCGGAATATCTGAAAATGCCCATGCCGGCGCATATCAGCTTTATCAACGAGTTATGGGATCATTCCCGCGGGCTCAAATTTAATAGTGTAAAGGATAGCTCGGCAACGAATGCTATTGTTATTGCTCAGACGGCTTTATTGGGTGATTGGCTCTGGCTCAACGTCCGGGTTGAGGAGCAACCACCCCATGGCATTGTTGACTTAAATTGGCAGCCTACCCGTGCGCCCGCTAGCGTCAGCTTAAAACCGCTCACCGATGCTGAAAAAGCCAAAGAATTGGAAGTATACATCCAAAAACTGGCCGAAAACGACCTCTTTTCCGGTGTGGCGCTGCTGGCTAAAGACGACAAAATCTTGTTTGAAAAAGCCTACGGTCAGGCCAACAAAGACTTTAATGCTCCGAATAAAATTGATACCAAATTCAATCTGGGTTCGATGAACAAGATGTTTACGGCTGTGGCGATTGCCCGTCTGGCCGAACAAGGCAAGCTTTCTTTTGAAGACTCGCTGGCTAAATTCATTCAGTTTCCGAACGCGGCCCTTGCCCCAAAGATTCGCCTAAAACATCTGTTAAGTCATACCTCCGGTCTGGGCAGCTACTTTAACGAAGAGTTTATGAAGTCGTCCCGTGCGCTTTTCCGCACGGTGGATGATTATTTACAGTTGGCCCAAAATGATTCGCTGGCCTTTGAGCCGGGAACCAACTGGTCCTACAGCAATACGGGTTTTATGGCACTCGGCGCCGTGATTGAAAAGGTGAGCGGTCAAACCTATGATGATTTTATCCGCGAAAACATTACCAAACCGACCGGCATGACCGGCACGGATTGCTATGCTCTGGATGCGGTCAATCCTAATCTGGCCGTCGGCTACCAACGTGAATTTACGGCGTCCGGCGTCAGCTATCGCAACAATATTTTTGAGCATGTGATTAAAGGCGGACCAGCCGGCGGCGGCTATTCAACGGTAGAGGACTTGTTCCGATTTGCCCGCGCGCTGCAATCCGGCAAGCTGGTTGGCCAGGAATATGTCAAGCAGTTGCAATCGGCTAAACCCGAACTCAACTCGCCGCGCTATGGTTTTGGCTTTGGCGTGAGCGGCGATAAGCGGATTGTCGGACATAGCGGCGGCTTTGAGGGAATCAGCTCCAATCTGGATATTTTTACGGACAGCGGCTACACGGCGGTCGTGCTCTCCAACTACGGGGCTGTCGCAATGCGGGTGCAGATGAAACTGCGGGATCTGGTCTTGGGGAAGTAAAATGATTTGATATTGGGAATTGGCAGCGCTTTTGGAGCATCCACTCGTATTGGTGGCGCGTTATTCGCTTTTGGAAAGCCGTTTGTCTTCGGACAGACGGCTTTCTGTGTTATACCTGAAATGAATCGGTTCACCCATACGTCCGGGTCACCATTTCCGATTACGGAACTTTACGATTTTCTAACAATATAAGCCGTTGATTTTTAGGCAAGTATGCAAGTCGTATTTCATCTGCATTATCCGCACTGTGATAGACAACGAATGTGAGTAGGAGTTCAAAATAAAATGAGCGAACAAACACAATCGAGTTTTCGTGATTTGCAAACACGAATAGAGGGTTTTCGGCGAGTTAAGCGTCTCTTTCTGGCCGGCAAAGGCTTATTAATGACGGTGACGGCGCTGGTCGGTCTGGCGGTTTTGGCCTTTTTGATCGACATGCTGTTCGGGCTGCCACCGGTCGGTCGCATGATGTTGTGGACCGTCTTTTTTACGGCATTGGCTGTCGGCGTCATCGGCTTTGTGCTATATCCATTGTTCAAGCGTTTTTCCGATGAAGCTTTAGCTCTGGAAATCGGCCAAAAATTTGGGCAGATTGGTGACCGGTTGGTCGATGCGATGCAATTATGGCAGACGCTGCAATCCAATCGCTACCAGTATTCAACTGCGCTTTCGGAAGTGTCGATTCAGGAGACGGCGCAGTTGGTGCGACAGTACGATTTTGCCGAAACGATTGCGCGGCGGCCGCTGTGGCTGGTCGGGCGCGGTTTGCTGGCCGGATTGGTTTTATTCGGCTTGCTGGCGGTTCTTTTTCCGGGACGATTTAGCCAGACGGCGATGCGCTTTCGCTATCCGGCCGCGGAAACACTGTCCAACGAGCGCATCGGCTTTACCGTCATGCCCGGCACGGTGAAAATGCTGGAAGGCAGCCTGCTGCGCATTGATATTCAAACCAGCGGGCCGGAATTATCGAGCCTGCAGTTGTTGACCAAAGCCGCCGGCGAGGACTGGCAAACCGAAAATTTGACGGCCCAAACGCCGCGCCAATTCGACCTGACTTTCCCGTCCTTGCGCAAAAGTTTTCAATATTATGCCCGTTCCGGCCAATGGCAAAGCGAAACCTACACCATCACCATCACCGAACGGCCCATTGTCACGGAAATGCAACTGCGTTTTGAATATCCCGCCTATACCCATTTGCCGCCCGTCACCCGCGAAATTAACGACGGCGAAATCAGTGCGCTCAAGGGCACGACGGTTGACGTTATCGCCAAATCCAATAATCCGCTCGATCAGGCCGCCATTGTTTTTGACGACAACAGCCGCGTTCAATTTTCCATCCGCAATCAAACTCAGGCAGAAGGCCGCTTTCGGGTTATGCGCAACGGCAACTATCGTCTTGAGTTGATCGACAAGGATGGGGTCGGCAATCCGAATCCGCTGATCTACAATATTAAAATGATTGAAGATGAAGCGCCGTTGGTGCGGATTCTACAGCCGGGCCAGGATGCCGATCTCGGCCAGGAAATGAAAGTCGACATGACCTTTGCCGGCGTCGATGACTACGGTTTTTCGCGCTTGGATGTGCGTTATTACACCAACCGCGATTCAACGGTCAAGACCGAGCGCATTACGGTTTTTAAAGACCGGGCCACAGACTTTATGCAGGATTACACCTGGAGTGTAGCGCCGTTGGATTTGCTGCCGGAAGATGTCGTCACTTATTGGGCGGAGTTGTATGATAATGATACGGTTTCCGGCCCGAAAATGGGGCGCAGCCCGTCTTATACGCTGCGCCTTCCATCGCTTAATGAGCTTTATGCAGAAGTGGACGAGCAACAATCCACGCAGATTGAAAGCCTGGATGATATTTTAGATGAGGGCCGTGAGTTAAAGGAGACGTTGGAGGAAATCAGCAGGGAGATGCAAAAGAATCCGCAGGTAAATTGGGAGAAGCAAAAGGAGTTGGAAAAGACGCTGGAAAAGCAAAAGGAACTGCAGAGGAATGTGGAAAATCTGGCGGAATCTCTAGATAAAACGATGGAGAACCTGGAGAAAAATGCTGAGGCCAATATGCAGATTATGGAGAAAATGGCCCAGATTCAGGAAATGATGCAGCAAGTCGCCACGCCGGAGATGATGCAGGCCATGCAAAAAATGCAGGAAGCTATGCAATCGCTCAGCCCGGAAGAAGTTCAAAAGGCGATGGAGCAAATGAAGGGCACGCAGGAGGAAATGCTGCAGCGACTTGACCAAACCCTGGCCATGCTCAAGCAATTGCAAAAAGAACAGCGCATGAACGCCGCGGTCAAAAAAGCGCAGGAATTAGAAAAGCGGCAGGAAGCGCTGAATCAAGAGATGAAAGACATGCTGGAAACGCCGCGCCCCAACCCGCAACAACAAGAGCAATTGGCTAAGGAACAAGAGGCCATTCAAAAAGACTTGGCGCAGCTTCAGAAGGAAATGGAGCAATTAAAGGATATGATGAAAAAGGATGAGCCGGAGGTAGCCGAGCAATTGGAGCAAGCGCAAAAAGAATTGAACGAGCAACAGACCGAAAAGGATATGCAAGAAATGGCGCAGATGATGCGCCAAAACCAACCCAGCGGTCAGCAATGCAACAGCAAGTCGAGCAAGATCAAGAAAGCGCTGACCCAAATGGCCCAAAGTATGCAAAAAGCGCAAAAGCAAATGCAATCGGAAATGAAGAAGGAATTAGCCGCCGAGATGGAGCGTGAAACACAAGATCTGATTAATTTGTCTAAAGAACAGGAAGCGTTGAAAGATGAGATGCAAGCTGGCGCCAACGCCTCGATGCCTGTTGATCCGGACGAAATGGCCGATCAGCAAATGTCTTTATCCAAAAGCCTGAATAAGTTAAGCGATCAAGTTTTTGATACGGCCAAAAAGTCCATGTCGGTTAAGCCGGAAATGATGCGCAAATTGGGCGAGGCCATGCAGCAGATGGAAAACTCGATGCAGCAGATTCAGGGCAACTCCATGCAGCAGGCCAGTTCGTCCTGCCAAAATGCCATGGCTGCGCTGAACGACGCCGCCAAGCAGATGATGAGCGCCAGCAGCCAGAGCAACTCGTCCAGTTCCGGCAGCAGCGGCTCTTCCATGCAGCAGAAAATGCAGCAGATGTCGCAACAGCAGCAGGGCGTCAATTCGCAGACACAATCCATGTTTGATCAAATGGGACAAAACGGCATCAGCATGGAAGGGCGTCAGCAAATGGCCCGCTTGGCCGGCGAACAGCGGCAAATTCAAAAAGGCATGGAAGAATTGGCCCAGGAAGTGAAAAACCGCAACGATCTGCTGGGTCGATTGGATGATATGGCCAAAGAGGCAGAGGAAGTCGTCAAAGATATGGAAGCGCGCCACGTTGACCGACGGACGCTGGAGCGGCAGCAGAAGATTCTGTCGCGGATGCTGGACTCCCAAAAATCCATGCGCGAGCGCGAGTACAGCCGCAAGCGCGAATCCAAAACCGCCGGAAATATCCGCCGGGCCGGCCCGCATGAATTACCTGCCGACCTGCTGGAACGCAAACGCAGTCTGCAAGATGATCTGCTGCGGTCGCTGCGCGAAGGCATGCCGGTGGAGTATGAAGGATTGATTAAGGCGTATTTTCAGTCGTTGTCGAAGGATAAAGCGGTTAATTAAAGCGGGAGTGTTCGATCATGACAAAAGAAATCATAAAATTGTAAGCGCATTATGACGGCGATGTTTTTTGATTGACCCGCAACGTCGCTTCGTCCAGTTCGACGGGCATAATCCGGTTAATGATGGATTACCGGCGATAAACCAAAGGAAAGTATGCGTGTCCAATAAGACCTTCATGGCATGTACTCCTGAAAATCTTCAAGAGGTTCATCAAAATCGTCGGCAATTTCAATCAAACCGCGAGCGCTACCAAACTTTGGAAATGGCCTTGGTGTGCTTACAAGGATTATTTTGAAAATCTTTCCGTCATCACGACGAATACAGACTTCATCGCCATGTGCGACATTCTCTATAATTTCCGCAAATTGAGCTTGTGCATCTTGTAAGGCTACTTCAAACATTTTGTACCTCATTTCAAAAAAGACCTTGCAAACATTCCGTTCACAAGGTCTAATTTCAACATTTGACGGGGCAAAGTCAAGGGTTTTGTAGTGTTGACGCCAGACCAACTCGGCGCGGAGAACCCGCGCCGGTCACCTACACTGCTTGTGAGCTTGCCCCTTGTCCGTCTGAAGTTTCCAACGAGCTTCGATCGTATCTGCCGATAAGTCCGCGCCGCAAGTCCATTCGATAAAATATCCGCCGTTGGAAACCTGCGCAAATAAACCGGGGTCTTTCAGCTCTCAGCTCGGGAAAGACATCATATTTAAAACACGAGTTGCCGACGCGAAACGTGGCGCGGTTTAAATCCGCTTGGGTAACTTTTGGATATTCGTCCAAATTGTCAGAGATGTGTGAAGAAGATAATTTGCTCATCTTTGTGGGCTTCACGCATTGCCGTTACGGATAGTTCAACGGGTTATCGGCGGTTAACCCCTGCGCTTGAGCGGCTGTAATCAACCGGTTATCGCTGGCCACAAAAATGTAAGTCTTTGGATCGCCACCGCCGGGTAAAGTCAAGGGTTTTGTAGTGTTGACGCCCGCCCAATTCGACGCGGAGAAACCGCGCCGGTCGCCTGCAAGCATTGTTAGCGCGTCACTCTACCGATAGTTCGTTGATTTGATCAATTGTCAGACCCGTAAATTTTGCGATTTTAGCTTTGTCTTCCCCGTCATTCAGCATATTTCGAGCAATTTCGTTTGCCTTTTCATTTTTAATCTTTTCTTCAGATTCCATTAGCTTTTCTTTCAACAGCGCATCTTGATTGAATTCCTCAATCATCCGCGCTTTATCCTCCGGCGATACGCGGCTGGCGTCAATCTTCTCAAAAACTTTCTGAATAATTGTGCGATGGTAATGCGATTCGTCCACCTGTTCATCTAACGAGTCCTCAATCGCCTCCAGCCACTCCCGATACGCCGGAGGTGTTTTGTCGGTCGCATACTTCGGGCAGATATAAAAAATTTTATGGCTAATCGCGCCAAAAGGATGACCTTCCGGATCATGCGGATCAAAATCAATAACTCCGATATCTTTCTTAAAACGATCACCCGATGTCAAAACCACCAGCGTATAAACAGTTAGCGGCGGACGATAGTTTTCAGAGCGTTCAATTTGCTCCAGCAATGCCGCACAATGATAATACAAGAATTTGTCGTAATGATCCGGATAACGTTCGTGTTGGATTTCCACAATCACCCGGTTTTTAACATCTTCGGCAAATAGATCGAAACGCGGTTTCACATGGCCAACCGGACGCTGAAAGGATTTTTCCATTTCCACTTTATCAATGTCCAAATCAATCCCGACAACATCTTTGACAAAGGCGGTGAAAATTTCAAGATCACCGAACGCTTTCTTGAAAATAACATCGTATCGTAATGGCGCAACTTTTCTCATTTGTAATACCTCCGATAAAGAATTAGACCTTGCAACTGCATGAGTTACAAGGTCTAATTTCAACATTTGACGGGGCAAAGTCAAGGGTTTTGTCGGTTTGTCGGGCTTATGATGGAGAACTCACGGTACCGGCATGTAATTTCAATCCAAGTGCGCCCATAACTTTTAGGACAGTCGCAAAATCCGGGCTGCGCTCACCGGAAAACGCCCTATAAAGACTTTCCCGGGACAGGCCCGAATCACGCGCAACCTGGGACATGCCTTTGGCGCGGGCAATATCACCCAGCGCTTTGGCGATGAAGGCCGCATCTCCATTTGATTCTTCAATGCAGGCTTCTAAATATGCCGCCATTTCTTCCGGAGTTCTCAGATGTTCAGAAACATCATAACGGGTTGTAACGGTTTTACGCATGGGGACTACTCCGAGCCTGTATCCGCGCTCTGGCCCGGATGTCGCGCAGATCGTCAAGCCATTGGGCAAAAATGTTTGTTTTGCGAATTTCAATCATGATAAAACAGTTTCTTTATACCGACAAAATGACCGACCGGACGCTGATAAAACTAAACCACAAGGCTTAGGCAATTTTATATATGCTGCGCCTTTTTTTAAGCAAATTAGACCTTGCAACTGCATAAGTTACAAGGTCTAATTTCGGCTTTTGGCCGGGTAAAGTCAAGGGTTTTGTAGTGTTGACGCCCGACCAAACTCGGCGCGGAGAAACCGCCCGTCGCCTACACTGCTCGTTAGCACGTCATTCCGCCGATAGTTCGCTGATTTGCGCAATCGTCAGGCCGGTATCTTCCGAAATTTCTTCCATCGCACGCCCTCTTTTTAGCATCTTGCGGGCAACCTCTATCATACTTTTGCTCACTTTGTCGCGCAGTTCTTTATTTTCATCTTCCAATTCTTTAGCTTTCTGCGTTTGTCCTTCTTGCTCTTTCATCCGTGCATTTTCCTCTGGCGTCACTAAGCTTCTTTCAATCAAATCAAAGATGTGTTGAATCTCCGGGCGATATTTTGTTTCGTCCACTTCCTCATCGAAAGTATCCACAATCGCTTCCATCCATTCTCGTAACGCGGGCGGCGTATCGTCATTTGGATAACGCGGGCAGATGTAAATTAATTTGTGGGAAATCTCATGCAGCGGTTCACCCTTTCGATTTTTCGGATCAAAGTCAATAAATGCCATATCCGTTTTATGCCAATCGCCGGATGTTAAAACTACTAGTGTATAGACCGTGAGGTCAGGGCGATAGGTTTTGGAACGCGCCGCTTGTTCGAGCAAGGCTATGCAATGATAATACAAAAAGCGGTCATAATGATCAGGATAGCGTTGCTGCTGAATATCCACGATCACCCGATTTTTGAGATCTTCGGCATACAGATCAAAACGAGGCTTAACCGGGCCAATGGGAATATCAAACGCTTTTTCCTGAGTGACCTTATCAATTTCAAGGCGAATACCCAAAAAATCATTGGCAAAGGCGGTAAAAACTTCCGGCTGGCCAAAGGCTTTTTTGAAAATCACATCATATCGTAATGGGGCAACATGTTTCATTGTTTCACACCTCCACAAAAGAGTTAAACCTTGCAACTGCATGAGTTACAAGGCCTGCTCTGAGCTTGTCGAATGCGTCTAATTTCGGCTTTTGGCCGGGCAAAGTCAAGGGTTTTGTCGGGCAGTCTAATGCCGCGATTGGGCAGGTGAAGGTCGTCCGTCGCCTAACGGCTTGTTAGCGTAAGCGATTCCCTGCGTTTTCGATTAACGTCCAGCCGTTTCTTTCGTGGAATTTGCCCTTTGTCAGATTGAAGTTCCCAATGGGCTTCGATCGTATCAGCCGATAAGTCTGCGCCACAAGTCCATTCGATAAAATATCCGCCGCTGGAAACTTGCGCAAATAAACCGGGGTCTTTTAGCTCGTCAAAGACTTCATATTCAAAATACGGGTTCACGTCAAAAATACCGATCCGCCCATCGTCAGCGACGATTTGTAATTGATAACCGGACTTTGGAATAACTTCCTTAATTCTCATTGATCTAATCCTCGAATGGTAAACAGTTTCTTACCTTCTACGGCCAATTTCCAATCGGCTAACAGATTTTCTTGATGTATTTCAATCCAGGCCACGACAAGCTAATGTTTTTTGGCAGCAGACTACCGGCCAGGACGGTTCCATCAAGAATAGAATAGACGGCGGATTCATCTTGATACTCCGCGTGAATATGGGGGACATGGTGCTTATCAATATCACGAAAGAACATGCGAATTAGAATTCCATAAAACATGGATATGGTGGGCATCTTATGTTCTCTTATTTGATCATGGACATCTTTTATAAAGAAATTAGACCTTGCAACTGCATGAGTTACAAGGTCTAATTTCAGCTTTTAGCCGGGTAAAGTCAAGGATTTTGTAGTGTTGACGCCAGACCAACTCGGCGCGGAGAAACCGCGCCGGTCGCTTGCAAGCAACGTTAGGTATTCGCGTGATCAAGAAAAATTGCAATTCAAAGTTCAGCTTGGGTATCACCGCACACTACCGAAGTGCCGCGATGATCGATCGGCGCAGCACTGCTTGCTTCGAATCAACACCATGGTTTTGGAAGACCATCGGCCAATCATCCTCAGTGGTCGGAGTCTCGGCAGATTCGTCAAAGCGCGCACGATCTCGTAGCACCATCTCGGAATCGTGACTGACATCAATATATTCCAGCCATTTCACGGGCACGTCGTGGTAACGGCCGTCACCGCCGTACACGGACACATAATCTACCCGATGGATGACGCGATATCCGAAGGCACACACGCTCACAACGTGTGTGCCGTCCGAGTGCTGAGTCGCCCGTGTCTTTAGTATGCTGCGTGTCACGCAGTCTGGGTGCTGGAATCGCTCCTCGCCGAAATAGTTTGCGATAGATTCATGTTCCCAGAAAGACGAGCTCCTTCCATACACGTCGCGATAGATATCTGCATGTGAACGGTGCGACTGGTATAACGGAATGGTAAGCAGTGGTGCGAGCCCAAAAAAGACCGACTTGAAAAGGTCGTTCTGGTACCCATTGAATACCTTACGGGCGTGACTAAGCTCATATGTATGAAATTTCTTTGGATTGGAGCTAATGTCCGTCGCCGCCATGTGGGACGAATTTACCAAGTTGATCATCCGAGACTTGGTGAACATAAAGTCGTCACCATAGCCTACTGTCTTGTCCTTCAGAAGATTTACCATCTCCTGCTGCGCCAATGCGGTGAATAGGAGGCGAAACTGCACCTCGTTATCACGATCCGTTGCGCCGAAGAACGAGTCGAACTCACGGTTGGACATCAGGGTGAAATCGTTCTTCATATCTCGCGACTTGGCTTCGAGTTCCTTCACTGCTGAATTCTTGCGCCAGCGGCTGATGAAGCCATCGCCGAGATTGGAGAGCTTAGATGGCTTGCGGGAAAAGCTGAGATCGGGGGCGGACTCGTTCCCGTAGATAATGAAGGTGTCTTCGCCGTACTCGGGGAATGGTTTATCCACCGAAGCGCGAAGCGTTTCTGATTTTGACACTGTTCTTGATTTGCCATCGGAATCTCTCTCCACCTCCGTCCAATAAATGGTGAGCGATCCGGTGTAGGTCTTAGTGCCCATCCAGTGGTTTAGCGTCCGCCCGATCACGAGCGGATTGCCGTTAATCTCTCCGCTATGCGCGAACATCACCGATTTGTTCTGATTGAATTGATCCATCCAGCCGAAGTTCTCGCGCAATTCGTTCAGCCGACCGTTGGAGAAGTAAGGATCAAGCCTGATCCGCGGGACAGTGCGCTGCACCAGATCGGCAAACATCCCCCAATGGTAGAGCTGGTTGAGTGGTGCCATCTGCTTCCACGCCTCATTCAGCTGCTCATTCAGCTGCTCATTGAGATTTATGATGCGATCCTTGATGGTCTTGATGAGCGGGTTGAGCTTCCAAAACACCAGCACGATGCCAACCAGCGCACCGACTGCGTAGATAGAGGCAACGACCGCGTCAGCTTGTTGAATGAAGGGTATAATTCCGCAAATTACGGCCGCCAAAACGATGGTGCCGCGGAGGATGCGCCACCAGCTGCTGCTGGAACTGTTGTTCTTAATCTGTGCCTCCAGAATGCGCACCTCCTCGACCGTTTTGACGTTGGCTCGCTCGTCGACGCCGGAGCGCCGCACTAAGTCCTCGAAAAACTCTGAGACATTGCGGGCGTGGGTTTCTTTGAAAACTGTCCGATAGAGATCAACTGGCTCAAGGATGTCGTCAATCATCAAAAGAATTTTCCTCGGGAAAGAGCCTTGGTTTCAGCCGACGCAATAAACGGGATGCGCGTTGTGTAGCCGGCACGGGCTGCGACGATTTGCTTGGTGGGCCAAGAGAATATGTCCTGATTCCAGATGGCAACTGTGTCGTTGTAGAGTGTGCGAGCTGCCGTAATCTCCTTCTGCAGGTAGCTGTTCTGGCGCATGGCGTCAGCGATGACCGCGTGAGCCTTGATGTCTGGGTAAGACTCAAAGGCAACATTAATGCGGGAGAAGATGCCGTCGAGCTGAGCCGCAGTCTGATTTCGGTTTGTGTCCGCCGCCGCCCCGCTGCCGCTGCGGTAGGCTGCAACCGACTTCAGGACATCCTTATCGAGATCAATAGACTTCTCAACGAGCCCTACGACGTTCTGCAAGATCATCACGCGCTGTTCGATGTAGTTGTCGATCTCTGACGCGTTGGCTTGGATTCTCTGTTGCAACTGCTGAAAGTAATTACGTGCGCCGATCTTCATGAAAAGGAAGATCGGGCCAGGCAGAATTCCAGCCACCGCGTAGCCGACAGCATGGAGCGGTGGAACCGCTCCGATGATGAGCATGAGAATACCCGGGATGGTCCCGACCGTCCAGAGCGCAATCTCGAAGATCAAGGAGCCAACACCGACCGTCGTTGGAATCTGCTTGGTGATTACATTGATATCGCGCCCATCTGTCGATGTGGGGCCCGTGATTTCGTCCAGTTCGTTCGCCATTCTTTTCTCCTTTCAATTTCTGTGTGATGTGCCTAACGATTCAGTATACGGCAACAGGCCATATATCATTCTTAACAAAATTTCTTGCTATACGGCAACACCTTGCCATATATGATTCTTACTCAAAGGATATAACATCAAGGATATGAACATGCCCGGTTGTCATTGCAAAAGCAAGCATATATTTTGCCAAAAATGCTGTCAAGAAAAATCTACTCCGCGATGAAAACTCATAATCGAAGCTCTGCGATTCAAGGGCTATCCCATGTGTATCAAGTAAATTATTATATTTAAACTATTCCTGCGCGATTTGTAATCTCTCCTGCGGAATTATTAACCCGTCCTGCTCAATATATAACCTCTCCTGCTTGGTCATAAATCCGTCCTGCGCAGTCTATGACCTCTCCTGCTGTATGATTGGCCAGTCCTGCGCAATGTATGATCTCTCCTGCGCTATTTTTGGCGTCAGTTTTTGCATAAATTCCCCGGCATTTTTAAAATGTCGGGGAATTGGGATATATTGGATGCCATTATTCGGGCGTTTTGGTCGCTACCGTCATGTCCGGTTCGGCTGAAGATGACTTTTTGGCATTGCGACGCTTGCGGAAATAGTCGCTGGAATAGCCTTTTAAGCGGGCCGGGTTCTGCCAAAAGACATATTGGCCGCATTCCCGGATTTCATCCATCGCCTGCTTAAGATAGGTAAACGCCTGATCCCGAATAACCAGCGATGGCGTGGTATCATCCCGGTCGGTGGTGGTCTGAGCCAGCAATTTACCCATTTCTATGGCCATGGCAGCGGCTGTATCCAACAAAGTCAGGTCAAATTTGATGAGTTTTAAGGGTTCGCTATGATCCCGGCCCAATACGGCCAGGTCATTTAAATCCTGAATCATGTCGGCATGACCCGTATCTTCAGCAATCTCAGCCACGCGGTTAAGCAAATCGGGCTGTTTACGGTAGGCATAGCGCATGGTGCGCAATAAACGGTCGCGCAATTCATACGCGGCGGAGGATTTTTCTTTCCAGTCTTGCTTGGCTTTCTGCCGGGTAAAGCGTTCCTTAAACCAGAGCGATTGCGCCTCGCGGCAAGCCCCGGCGCGAACGGGCAGGTCGGTCACCAACGCCCAATCCAAACCGGCCCCGGTCAGCGCGGCCTGGTCATCCAGACACCAATGGTAGAGATATTCCGCCTCTTGCACAAAAATATCAATCGGCATGTTGGGTTTTTTGATTTGATCATCGGGAATGGCTTTGATGGCGTCCAATTTAGCCAAATAATATTCACGATTGGACATGAGACGGTCTCCTGTTTGAGAGATTCAATGGTTAAAGTGTATGACAAAGAAGATTTGAAAACCGATTGGCTGAACAGGTTTCAAATTATGACAATTTTATAGACGAGGCAATAGAAAATTACAAATTTACTATAAAATTGCATCCCAAGATTTGCGCGAATTGTAGCGCGACTCTCCAGAGTCGCCCGCCGCGAGTCAGGAGACTCGCGCTACAAATTGCGGTTTACTGAGTTTCCAACGGCTGCTCAACGACCTGTGGCTTTCGATTCGATTAATTAGTCTTTAACCAGACGATCAATCGCTCTTTGATTCGGTTCAGTCTATTTGTTGAGATAGAGCCAAGACGCGCATTGATGATTGCGGTTTCTACGGTGGCCAGGCGAGCCACTCGGATAACTGAACGGACCTTCACGCCGGATTCGGCATAATCGTCATCAGTCGGATCAATAATTTCATCAAACTGCGACACCGATTGGTGCGTGCGGGACGAGATCAGGGCTAATAGAGCGTCTGCATGATGACCCGGAGTCATGGCAATGATTAAAGCCGGGCGCAACTTGCCAATGACCAAATCGGTTTGCGGAAAGCGAATTAAAACAATGTCACCGGGTTTCATGGATTGTAAACCTCCCGGGCATCGTCCAACGTATATTCCACATCATCCGTTTCCTGAAAAAACTGCCCCAGCACAAAATCCTGCCATTGTTGAGGATTCCAGTCTTCGTACATCGGGGTGATTTTTCGCCGCACCATGATATACAAAGTGAAATCGGCAATCTCATTGACGATCTCGTCGGGTAAGACCTCAATTTGGCGGTGTAATTGCTCGCGAGTCGCTTGTGTTATCATTGTTCTAACCTCAGGCCGGTAAACAGGGTCGTTTTGTCAGCAACATATCAACATGTTCATTTTGATTTGACGAGCTTAATTTCGGGATTTTGCCGGAAAAAGTCAAGCCGTTTATAAAATTGCAGTCCAACACTTGCGCGATTTTCCAAAGTGGCCGCGCTGCGAGTCAGGAGACTCGCGCTACATTTGCGGTTTACTTCCCGCCCATCACAAACACCAACCGCATGACCTTCAAATCATCATAATTCACCGTGCCATTGAGCGCATCATAAACGGGGCGGAGCGCAGCGGTGCCCAGTTCGGCGAATTTGGCCAGCGCGGCCTGTTGCTCGGCTTCGCTCAGCTTGACAAAATCGCGCAAGGTCTCGTCGGCGCGCAGGGATTTGGTTTCCTGATAGTATTTCCAGAGGTGGTCGAGGATCGTGCCCGGCTGGACGACGTATTCATCCGTCAAATCCGGCACGGATTGCCCGGCGTTGTAGGCTTCGCCAACCTCGATTTGACGCGGCGTATTCGATGTGGCGGTCTTGCTGACCGGCTTGTGCTTTTCGCTGAGCTTGTGTTGGCGGCAAAAGTTTTGGATCAACTGCAAAAAGGTCATTTATCCCACTTGACTTCGCCCATGCCGTAAATGCGCATCATGGTCGGGCGATTTTGCGGCAGATAGGCGGCCATTTCCTGCAAGGTTTTGTCGGAAAAGATGACAAAGGGCGGCTGCCCGGCGGCATCGGCCAACTGCTTGCGCTGCCGCCGCAAAATCTCGAACAATTCCGTGTTGTAGTCCAGTTCCGCCGCCGCTTTTTTGATCTCCCGCTCGCGCCGTTCCTCCAGCGTGCCCATCACTTTAACCTCGCCACGCATGACTTGCCAGCCCTTGTCGGTCACTTTCAGGCTGCCGTGCTCCAAATCCTGCGTCAACAGGCCCTGCGAGATGAATTGCCGCGACAAATGCTGCCACTGGGCCTTGGAATATTCCGCGCCGATGCCGTAGGTGGACAGCTTTTGATGATCGTGCTTGAGCACCTTTTCCGCCTCCGAGCCGCGCAGCACGTCAATGATGTGACCCGCGCCGAAAATCTCCCGCGTCCGCTTGACGCAGGACAGGAATTTTTGGGCGGACACGGTCAGGTCGTCCTCGTCGCGGCGCTCGGTCTGGCAATTGTCGCAGTGGCTGCATTTGGCCGCGCCCGGCGCTTCGCCAAAGTATTGCAAAAGCAGGTGGCGGCGGCATTGGTTGGTCTCGGCGTAGGCCAGGATATGCTGCAATTGATAGCGGGCCACGCGCTGTTCGTCGTCGCTTTTTTGCGAGATCAAAAATTGGATTGTGCCCACGTCGGCCCGGCTGAAGAGCAGCAGGCAGTCGGCCCGCAGACCGTCGCGACCGGAGCGGCCGATTTCCTGGTAGTAATTGTCCAGCGATTGGGGCAGGTTGTAGTGCAGCACAAAACGCACGTTGGACTTGTTGATGCCCATGCCAAAAGCCACCGTCGCCACCATTATGGGCACGTCGTCGCGGCTGAAGGCTTCCTGATTTTTGGCGCGGGCGTCCGTGTCCATGCCGGCGTGATAGGGCAGGGCGTTGAAGCCGTTGCCGCGCAGGTCGGTGGTCAGGTCGTCCACCTGCTGCCGCGTGGCGCAGTAGATGATGCCGGATTGATCTTTGTGGGCGCGCAAAAAATCGAGGGTTTGTTCCAGCGGCCGGGTCTTGGGCGCGATCTCCAAAAACAGGTTGGGACGATTGAAGCTGGCGATAAACTGGCTGTCTTCGGTAAAACCGAGTTGGTCGCGGATGTCCTCGCGGACGCGCGGCGTGGCCGTGGCGGTCAGGGCCACGCACACGGCTTTGGGGAAGCGCCGGCGCACGGGAATGAGGTTGCGGTATTCGGGCCGGAAGTCGTGGCCCCACATGGAGATGCAGTGAGCTTCGTCAATGGTCAGGCAATCCACGCGCAGGCCGGTCAGCAGATTGAGCACGAGCGGCTTGAGCAGCGTTTCCGGGGCCACGTAGAGCAGCTTGTACGCGCCCTGCTTCACGTCGGCCATGATGCGGTTGTATTCCGGCATGGGCAGCGAGCTGTTGAGAAAGGCCGCGGTCACGCCCGCCTCGCGCAATTGCCAGACCTGATCCTTCATCAGCGAGATGAGCGGCGAGACGACGATGGTCAAGCCCTCCATGATCAGCGCCGGAAGCTGGTAGCACAGCGATTTGCCGCCGCCGGTGGGCATGATGACCAGGGCGTCGCGCTTCTGCAAGATGTGGGCGATGATGTCGGCCTGCAACGGCCGGAATTCGTCATAGCCGAAGACGGTTTTGAGGAGGTGGTGGGGTTGGGTCATGGATTGAATCTTTTTGAGTAAGGTTTTAGAAGGAGTCTTTTCACAGTGATTAACGGATCCAATAAAAATGGAGTTCGCCTGCCTTTTCAATCGCATCAAACTCGTGGTGATCGCCGGATACCAGTGTGGCTTGATTGGCTCTGGCCAATCCCAGCGCAAAAGAGTCGGCTACCGATATTTTGTAGCGCGTCTTAAAATCCATGGCTTCTTCTTTCAATAGTTCCTTGCTAATGACGTTGATAATCTGGATTGGGAATTGCTGAATTTCCTCAAAGAGTTTTACACCGGCCTCAACCCCGGATAGCTTCGCAGCATCGTAACAGACTTCATAAACATTGATGATGGACATCAGGCACAAGTCATTCGAGAGCAAGACATTCTCTACGTTTTCGGCCCCGGGTTCGGCATTGAAAACGCAATTAAAGCGCAGGCATCCAGCACGTATGAGGTCATATTTCCAACCTTTTTTCCTCTTGTTTGAGTTGAATAAACTGATCCACCGTATGCAGTTTACCGCGATATTTCCCTTTGAGCGTACGCCAGCCCTGAGCCGGGCCTTTGTCTTTTTTCTCGTCCACGACGATCACGAGCAGACGAGCATTTTCGCGAATTTTGCAGGCTTCCTGCGGGATGACTTGCCCGTGTTGCCAGATGGCTTCAAACATGGTTTGCCGATGTTTTAATATCATAAAATTCTCCGTTCGTTGTCTATCTTTAGAGCGCCAAATTTGATGCTTTTAAAATTGAGATAGCGCCTTTGTTCCCGCAGCATCAGCGCCGGAAGCCGGTAGCACAGCGATTTGCCGCCGCCGGTGGGCATGATGACCCGGGCGTCGCGCTTCTGCAAGATGTGGGCGATGATGTCGGCCTGCAAGGGCCGGAACTCGTCATAGCCGAAGACGGTTTTGAGGAGATGATGGGGTTGGTCATGGCGTCAATTTGTCCAATTTAAATTTTTGACATAATGCTTCAGCATCTACCACTTCGTAAGGTGAGTCATTTAGTTCCACCAAAAAATGGCGATTTTCGGATACGAAAAAGCTGATATGCTGCCATTCACAAAAGGCGCCGATCAGCGCATCGCCTTTCTTTAAACCTTTCCGCCGATAATTTTCCACGAGCGCGTCCGGCGGGTCCATAGCCGTCAGTTCCATCGTCTCATTCGTATGCGCCAGACGATAAAATGCTTTCAAATGGCGATCCGGCAAATTTCGTCACAACTCAATCTCGACCTGACGCGCCACTTTCACGTGAAAGCGCCGCAGATGGTTGAGGATACGGGCTTCCCACGTATTTTCCGTTTGCAAGCCAACAATCAAAATGTTCGTATCCAAGCTGATGATGGCGTGACTATTCATCGTACATGGCCTCGCGCTGACGCCGCAGTTCAGTGACGATTTCGTCCTTGCTCATATTCTTAAAGGGACTTTCTTCTTGAAATAACCGGCGTAACTCGTTGAGTTGAAACAAATACATTTCGTCGGCCGTCGGCGCGGATTCGGGAATCAACTTGATCGTAAAGCGGGTGCCTTTTTTAAACGGCAGATTTTCCAAATGCAGATCAATAACGCCGTCGGTTAAAGTCTCGGCAGTAGTTTCGTAAAGTAAGGGCATGGTGTGCCTCCTTGTTTATGATGCTATTAAGTGGTAGATGGCATTATGATCTGCTTTTTAGGCGCAGTTGTCAAGAGATTTGCCGCCGCCGGTGGGCATGATGACCAAGGCGTCGCGCTTCTGCAAGATGTGGGCGATGATGTCGGCCTGCAAGTCATAGCCGAAGACGGTTTTGAGGAGATGATGGGTTGGGTCATGGACGGATTGCTGCCTTTTCAAAAGAGTTCGATGATTTGCAATTGCTCAAAAGCTCTTGGCGTCATTCAGGAAGAATCCTCCGGCAAAATAGCGCCACTGCAAGCTTGCCGGAAGATGCTTTCAGCATGACTCCTCAGTCAGCCGGTGTCATTCAGGAGGAATCCTCCGGCAAAATAGCACACGCTACAATCTTGCCGGAAGATGTTTCCAGCATGACCTCGCAGTCAGCCGTCGTCATGCAGAAGGAATCTTCCGGCAAAATAGCACACGCTACAACCCTGTTCAGCGCTATCTCACTTTATACACCTTCAACACCTCATCGCCATAGTGATTAATCACCTTGATCGCGATATGCCCGCTGGACGGCGGCGGAAATGGTCGGCTGACAGTGCGATACAGCGCTTGCCAGGCTGATTCGTCCACTTCGGCTTTTAGCGCCCGCTTCAACCGTTCGTACGGCTCGCCCTCGCCGGTAAAATAGGCGTGACGGACAAAGAAGCTTTCCTCGTTGTAATCCGTGTCAATAAACCAGCAGGCGATGTCGGCCGTGGAACTGCTGCGAATCTGCCCCGTCGTCGGATCGTAAATGTCCAGCCCGTGAATTTCCACCGTCAACTGCCCGTCGGCCTGCGGGTGAATCGTCACATCCGGCTCGCCGAAGATCATAAACAAATTGCCGCTGCCCGTCTTCTTCAGCACCTCGTCCGGCATGGTCAGGTCGGCGTTGATGCGCGTCGGCAAAATAGTCAAATTGCCCCAGCGTTTGGCCTCCTCGCTCACGTGCGAATCGAAAGCCAGCCCGCAGATCAACAGCAGATCAAAGCCCTGGCCGCGCACCGCTTCTTTGGCCGCTTCCTTCACATCGTCGGGCGTCACCGTGCCGTGTTCCGGGCCGATGTGCACGGCCACGCGCCGCGTCTCGCCCGATTTTTCCGTATATTGACCTTCGCCGTGCAGATACAGCCCGGCAAATTCCTTCAGCCAATCAAACTTCAGCCGCTCATTTTTAAACGTGTTCTGCACCCCGGCCTTGCGCAGATTGTCCAAAATCATATTCACAAACTGATTCTCCGGCCCGGCTTTGGCCGCCTGCTCCGATTTGGGCAGCGCTGTTTCCGCCGCCGGCCCTGAGCCCGTCGAAGGGGCCAGGATGCGATGGGGCGACAGGCTTTCCACCGTAAACGGGCCGGTCACGCGCAGCCGTTTGCTGTCCTCGTATGGTTTATCGTACAGAATTTCCCGGTCGGCGCGGCGGGCGATGCTGGCGTCAATCTCCTGCTGCCGCTCCCGGCGCATTTTCCACCAGTTTTCGTGCGCTTCTTTGACCGCGGCCGGCCATTTCTCTTCCGGGTCGCGCGGCATTTCCCATTCCGCCCAGGTTTTTTGCAACAAGCTGTTGATCTTTTCCCGCAACGGCTCCAGTTTTTCCTGCCATTTGGCGTGGATGGCGTCAATTTCCTCGTTGTTGGCAATGGATTTGAGGGTGATGTGCGGCACGCGCTCGTAAACAAAGTTTTGGCGCACGTCCTGGCCGGTTTTGGGCAGTGGCGATGGCGGCGTGACGCCGTTGAGTTCCGCTTCTTTGATGAGACCGGCTTCCGAATCCTTCAGCAGATAATAGGGAAAGACGCCGGACATCAGCCGGGTGCGGGCCAGCGCCAGCGCCACGCGGCTGGTGTCTATGGTGATCCAGCGCCGGCCCCATTGTTCGGCCACGTACGCCGTCGTGCCGCTGCCGCAGGTCGGATCGAGCACCAGATCGCCCGGGTCGGTGGTCATGAGGAGACAGCGTTCAATAATTTTTGTTGAAGTTTGAACTACGTACACTTTTGGATCAGCTCGGCTTTGTATTCCACCACCAACATCTGCCCAAAAATTTGTGAGTGCTATTGCACCAAAATCATTGAAAAACTTCTTGAATCTTAATGAATTTACAGTTGATAAAATCCGTTCAGCTTTTGAAAGCCGTTCTAAACCAACAAGACTTGTTCGCCATCCTCCTACAGATGGTACATACTTTTTCCCTTCGAACTGAAAAGGTTGACGAGTAGTTTCTGATCCCGTTCTTGATGTAAGCCCTTGATCTGTAAAAAATCTTGCATTTATTGGAAAGATTTTTGGATTTTCTTTCTCTTCACCTGAAATTAGCCTCTCTTCTCCTGAAGCCAGCTTGATGTAATTATAACGAGTTGCACCTTCTTCTCCTCTTTCAAGTAGGAAAAACAGCTGACGATATTTCATGTTATCTTTGCTTTTTGTATACCAAACAATCTGATCATAAACACGATCTAAATGTTGCGATCCAAGACCAACGGAAGTTTTGTAAGCAATCGAAGCAACAAAGTTGTCTACACCGAATACCTCATCCAACAAACAGCGCACCAGGTGGACATTTTCATCGCCGATCTGCACAAAGACGCTGCCGCTTTCGGTCAACAAATCGTGGGCCACTGTCAACCGGTCACGCAAATAAGCCAGGTAGGAATGGATATGATCCGTCCACGTATCGCGAAAGGCTTTCACCTGTTCCGGCTGCCGGGTCAGGTCGCCCACATTGCCGTCCTTCACGTCGCGCTTGCGCGTGCTCACCTGCCAGTTGGAGCCAAACTTAATGCCGTAGGGCGGATCAAGATAAATCATCTGCACCTGACCTTTCAGCCCCTCTTTATGCGCCAGCGAAGCCATCACCCGCAGCGAATCGCCCAGGATCATGCGGTTGCTCCACTTGTGCTGATGCTTGTAAAAGTCAATCATCTGCTCAAAATTGATGCCGTTAAAATCGGCAAACAGATTCAGCGAATCGCCCTTTTTATCCAGCCTGTTCTGGCGGCGGAAATCTTCGATAATCGCCTGCGGATGAATCTTTTCCTGCACATAAATAGGCGGGGCGGACACTTCCAGGTCGTCGTCATCCTGCTCGTCCTTGCCGCGCCAGACCAACTGCGGATCGCGGCTGGCATCGCGGGGATAGCGCACGGTGAGCGGCCGTTTATTGTCCTCGGTCAAAAAGTCGCGCATCTCTTCGGTGGGGATATTGATGCGGGTGTCCTGATGGCGCAGGCTGTCAATCTGGGTCGGGCCTGTCGTTTTGGTCTTTGCGGGCATTTTGTGTACCTTTCTCCTATAAACATTAGACCCCGCTGGGGTCTGGCGCATGTTTGTGATGTCGTGGGCTATAAACATTTGACCCCGCTGGGGTCTGAAATGCGATTTGTATTCCGGGCTATAAACATTTGACCACTGACGTGGTCATTTCTATGTTTGTGATGACGTTGGCTATAAACATTCGACCCCGATGGGGTCTGG
The DNA here is from genome assembly GCA_964404765.1 of uncultured Gemmatimonadota bacterium. Classification (GTDB taxonomy): domain Bacteria; phylum 4572-55; class 4572-55; order 4572-55; family 4572-55; genus CAYOLL01. The sequence continues at coordinate 35,627 of CAYOLL010000039.1, forward strand.
CGTATTTTTGTGATGACGTGGGCTATAAACATTTGACCCCTATCGCGGTCATTCTGACCCCTATCGCGGTCATTTTGACCCCGATAGGGGTCAGATGTTTATAGCAAAATATTGAACAAGAAATCATCTCTGACCCCGATAGGGGTCAGATGTTTATAGCAAAATATTGAACAAGAAATCATCTCTGACCCCGATAGGGGTCAGATGTTTATAGCAAAACAACAATCAACCATCCCGCACCCCAGCGGGGTGCAATGTTTATGGTGACGTCGTGCGCTATAAACACTTGACCGCTAACGCAGTCATTCTGACCCCGATAGGGGTCAAATGTTTATAGCAAAATGTTGAACAAGAAATCATCTCTGACCCCGATAGGGGTCAAATGTTTATAGCAAAACAACAATCAACCATCCCGCACCCCAGCGGGGTGCAATGTTTATGGTGACGTCGTGGGCTATAACCATTCGACCGCTAACGCGGTCTATCCTATGTTTATGATGTCATGAACTATAAACATTCGGCCGCTAACGCGGTCTTTCCGCTCCCCAATTACTTAATCAAAAACATATTTCGGATCATATTCCACGTGAAATTTATCCAACAATTCCAAATATTCTTCTTTGAATGTGCGGACGCGATGATGTTGCTCCTGATTTTGGATGTATTGAATGATGCTATCCAATTGGGAATGTCCGTACGAAAACCCGCCGTAACCCTCTTGCCAACCAAAATGCCCCATCGCCAAACGCTTTTCATTCACGAATGCGGACGAATCCCGTTTAATATCCCGCACCAAATCGGAAATGGTTATTGTTGGTTTTAGCCCAATCAAAATATGGATGTGATCCGGCATGGAATTAATGGCAATCAATTTTTGATTCTGATTGCGCACAATTCCGGTGATGTATTTGTGCAATTCTTCCTGGTATGATTTGGCAATTATGGGTTCACGATGTTTGGTTGAGAAAACAATATGAATGTAGAGTTGGGTGAAGGTGTTTGCCATGTTTGCCTTCCCTTTTCAATTTTTGTTATGGACATTGTGGACGTAAGCATTTGACCCCGCTGGGGTCGGTATCGCGTTGATAATTATGCAGCTATAAACATTTGACCCCGCTGGGGTCTGAAATGCGATTTGTATTCCGGCTATAAACATTCGACCCCGATCTGGTCTGGCGCATTTTTGTGATGACGTGGACGTAAACATTTGACCCCGCTGGGGTCTGAAATGCGATTTGTATTCCGGCTATAAACA
>CAYOLL010000039.1:36981-43983 GCA_964404765.1 uncultured Gemmatimonadota bacterium
TTTGACCCAGATGGGGTCTGGCGCATTTTTGTGATGACGTGGGCTATAAACATTTGACCCAGATGGGGTCTGAAATACGATTTGCATTCCGGCTATAAACATTTGACCGCGATGCGGTCTGGCGTATTTTTGTGATGTCGTGGGCTATAAACATTTGACCGCGAACGCGGTCTGGGGAAATTATCGCTTTTTCGATATGATGTATTCCCGAATAATTCTTTTGCACTCGTACGGATCGCTAATCTCGATAAAATCCCATCGGCCAAACTCGCCGTGATTATTGATGGACGCCACCCAAAAATTGCGGGCGGTGGCGCATTTGATTTGCTTTTCCGGGCCGGGTTCGCCGCTCACTTCCAAAATTAAATTCAACAAATCGGGTTGGCCGTCGTTTATGCGCACAATAAAATCCGGCACATAATGATGCTCTTTGTTGTCCAGCGTGTAGGGAATCTGAAATCGCAGATGGTCATTTTTGATATAGTGCACAACTTCGTCCATCTCTTCCAAACTGGCGGCCAATTTGGCCTCCCAATCGCTATCAATAGCAATCAGATTGACATGGCATTTTTCGGCCTTTGTCTGATAAGTTCGGCGCACGGTTTCAAAATCCACATATTTGCTTGAACCGATGGGATCGTACGGCGCGATAACGGGCATCAGTACTTTTTCTTCAGGCGTACCGACTACAATCGCGCCATAAATCTTATCCGCCGCCCGATGAGCCAGGGCAACCAGCAACAGCATTTGCACAAAAGTATCATCTTTCATCACCACTGCGGCTTTAAGCCATTGCCGGGTGATGTCCAGTATTTGCGGAAAAAGCCATTGCTTAATTTCGCCCTCTTTATTTTGAAAATATTTTTCCAGAACCAATTTGGCGATTAAAAATTCCACTTCTTTGGGGCGATGTTTTTTCAAATCATCCAGATTTTGGTAACTTTTTTCGCCCACAATCGGCGCGTTTTCGATGTTGACCGGAATATCTTTGGTGGACAACTCGACAACGGCATCCGCGGTAAAATGGGCGCGTAATTTTTCGTGAGCGATTTCATACCGATAACCGATGACCCGTGGAAAGGTGATTTCGCAGCCAATTCTTTCCTCCAGGGCTTTTATGTGATAAGTGTCACGTTTTTTGCGCTTTTTACGGATGCCGGAGCAAGGGAAAAATTTAAACGGAACGCCATAAATATCGGCATAATCCGGCTCAAAGCATTCAATCTCTATTGTTTGCTCATTTACTTCAAATTGTCGCGTAATCGGTTGATAACTAATCCGGCGCAAACCGCGTCCCACGACTTGTTCGGATAACAATTGTGTGCCAAAAGGACGAACTCCCAAAATATGGGTCACCGTATTGGCGTCCCAACCTTCGGTCAGCATGGATACGGAGACGACGCACCGTATCTGTCCGCCTAATTTGCCCGGCTTGCCGACGGTGTTAACGACTTCGCGCAGCAGGTCTTCGTCGCTGATTTTGCTCACGTCCCGGTCGGGATAGCGCTTGCGGTATTCGGCCTTGAACTCGTCAATTTCCACGCGGGCAATGTCTTTAAACTCTTTGCTCATGGTTTCGCCGGATTCGAGCTGCTCGCTGTCCACCAGAATCGTATTGGGCCGCTGCCGCCAGACATTGTGATCCACATTGCTGAACAGCGGAAAATCGCCGGGGGCCAAAATGGGCGAGCCGTCCGGGTTCTGTTTGCCCGTATCATATCCGGCTAAATGATCAAACACCATCTTGGAGATGTTGGTATTAACACACACCACAATAAAGACCGGCGGCGTCTGCTGATCGGAATTGTGGTCGTTTTCCCATTCTTTGTATTCGGCTTCGTAATGACCATACAAGCTGTGCAAAGCGGCGTCCAATTCTTTGGGAATAATCGGTTTAATCTGGTCGGCGCTTTCATCCTTTGTGCCGCGCCCTTTTTTGGGCAATTGATCTTTGATTTTCAGCCAGATATTGCGGTAGGTGGGCTCATCGCCTTTCATGCTGCTGTCTTTCACCGGCACACGCGGCACCTTGACAATGCCCGATTCAATGGCGTCAATCAGCGAAAAATCGGACACCACCCACGGAAAAAGAATGCCCTCGGTAATGTATTTGCCGTTGGGCAATTGTTTGGAATAACCGGACCCTTTCAGAAAAAAGGGTGTGGCCGACAGATCATAAACGGTTTTGATGCCGATTTTATTTTGAATGGCCTCCAGGCCGGAAATCCAGACGCGGGCTTCTTCTTCGCGCTTTTTGGCGTCATTTTTATCATCGCCGGTCAGTTTTTCTTGTATGATTTCCGGTTTACGACGATAACAATGATGGGCTTCATCATTGAAAACAATAATCTGACGTTTGTTTTTGAAAGTTTTCAAAACCCGATTGACCATTTCAGCAGGCGTTTCGGTAAAGCGGGCGGCATCTCCGCCGCTGGCGATTTGTTTGGTCATGGTGGACGCTTTAATGTCCTTTTCGCGCAGTAAAAAGGCGTGATAATTGGTGATGATAACATTGGCTTGATTCAATTCTTCTTGCAAATTGCCCGGCGGAACAATATCGAGTTTGTGAAAATAGTTTTCTGGATCATTGGGATGTAGTACGCGCAGCCGATCGCGGATGGTAATGCCCGGTGTGACAATCAAAAAGTCATTGGTGAATATACTTCTGCTGAGGTCGGTTTGCTTACCGACTTTGTTGAGTGTTTGCCAGGCGATCAACATGGCCATCACCACGGTCTTGCCGCTGCCGGTGGCCATCTTGAACGCAATGCGGAACAGGCCCGGATTAGCATCCTGATTAAATTCGGCCAAACTTTGGCGGACGAAATGATCGCCGACTTTATCGGCCACCTCGGCGATGTAAATGGCTGTTTCCAGCGCTTCAATCTGGCAGAAGAACAGCTTTCTCTCGCGCTTCGGATGAGTCCAATGTTCCAACAGCTTGCGCGTGATGGACGTAATGCCTTGATAACCGCCTTTGCGCCATTGGGCTACCTTGATGCGAATTTGGTTGATGAGTTTATTTTCTTCGATCTTGGCTTGTACCCAATCCGGATCAATATCCATTTGCGCGCCTCTTTTGACAGGCGGCGGCACAGGAATGAAATACTCGCTCAGTCGGCGTCCGACGATAATTGTATCGGTAATGCCATTTTCATCGAATTTAAAATGACGCTGCGGTTCGACAAACGGGGAATTGATGATGGGGTTTTCAATCACGATTTGAGACATAAAACTGACCCTTCTATTTTGATGGATTTTCCGATAATAATCTGAATATCAGACCTGACAATATCATGACCAGTAAGGTCTTTCATCGACTTTCGATCCGCAAAAAATTAAACTGTTTTGCCGCACATTTCAAGCACGTCATCGCGCTAATTCTCGACTCAAGGCCGACCGTAATTTGATAAACATATACGCCGCTGGGCAGAGCTAATTTCCCGGCGATTACATTACGGCATTGTTATGCCAAGGGCAACTTCTTAAACCGTCTGCAAAGCCCTGTCCGCTTCTTGCGGATACGGGCGAATCGTGATCAAAACCGCTTGTTCGGCTTGTCGGGCGTTATAGAGGTCGCAGCGAAGTTGCAAGTTCAGCCAAAAATCCGGCGATGTTCCCCAAAACTGCGCCAGACGCAGCGCCAAACCCGGGCTCACCCGCCCGTGTCCATGAAGCATATCGCGCAACCGGCGCGGGGAAATATGGATCGTTTCCGCCAATACTTTCGCGCAGTTTTGGCAACTACCCAATTCATTACCCAATTAACTGTGTAACGTGTCAATTAGACGTGGGACCCGATTTTCGCCAACGGGCGTCACGACCGCGCCCTAAGCATTCAACGCGCTTATTTTGGCGTTCCTGCTTCAACACCCGGCGAATTAAATCCGGGCTGACGCCGGGGCACTGCGCCTGTAATTCGCCGACGGAAAATGACCCGATCATGGCTTGAATCGCCTGCAAAATCAGGGCTGTCTTGGCCCCGCGTTGATCGGGCATCCGACCCAAACGCATTTCAAATTCCCGATAGGCCTCTTTCAAGATGAACAGCAAAAAGTTGATATAAGGCCAGGGATTGTGCTGCGCCGTATGCCAGCCCTGCGAGCTTTGCTCCAGTGTCTCGTAATAGCGCTCCTTATTTTGCTCGATCAGGCGTTCCAAACTGACGTAACGCCCCACCTGGTAGCCCAAATGATAGGCTTGCAATAGCAACAGCAGTCGGGAAACGCGGCCATTCCCGTCACGGAAGGGATGGATGCACAGAAAATCCAAATTGCAGGCGGCCAGCAGAATCGGCGGCGGCAAACATCGTTCCGCGAGCGCAATGGGCCATTGCTGAATCTGCCCTTGCATCATTTCCGGCGTTTTGGCGGCGGAAACCGTGGTAAAACGCACCCGCACCCTTCCATCCGGATATTTTTCGATGATGTCGCTGTCCCTGGTTTTGTATAATCCGGCGTCGCCGATTTCACCGCGAGACAGGGCATGAAGGCGTTTGATGGTCCCTTCGCCAAATTCCAACTGCGCGTGCTGATCATGAATCAGTTTCAACGCCTGACGATAACCCCGCACTTCCTCTTCATCCCGGTCGCGCAGGTGTGATTTTCCGAGGATGACTGCGTCAATTCGGGCGGGTTCAATCGTGACGCCTTCGATACGGTTTGACGAAATAGCGCTTTCGATGAGGGCATGTTCCCGCAGCGTTTTCAATTGATGCGGCGACCGGCGATAAACCAACTCCTGTTTACCGCGCGCCTCGCCCAAATCCGACAAATACCAGGCCGTGGTGGGCGGAACGTATGGCGGCGTTTGGCAAAACATGTGCAATGTATTCATGGCAGGGATTTTCATCATTTTGGATTCATAAACAATATTGCGACCAAATCCGATGTTACTTTTCCGACCGTTTCCGGGCTTGTTCCAGGGCAATTTCCTTCATAGCCTTGAACGAATCCACGTTGGAGACACCTTCGATGGCTTTGACGGCCAAGTCGCGGGCCTGTTGCTGCGCCGCCTCTAACTGGGCGCGCAATCCGGCAAGCTGCTGGCCCTGCTGGGTGATGATATCCTCTAAGGATTTGACCTGCAATTCCTGCAATCGGCGTTCGCCCTCAGTTTCTTTGGCCCGCAGGTCCACTTCGATTTGGATTTTGCGCTGTGCGCGTTTGGTCGTCTCTTCGCGGGCCTTTTTGACTGATGCTTCCAATTCTTTGGACAGATTTTCCACCCGGCTGCGACTTTGGGCGTACTCTTGCTCCTGCACCGATATTTTCTCCTCGCGGACGGCCCATTCCGCCCGTTTGACTTCTTCCACCCGCTCCAATTCCTTCTTCAGTTGCTTTTGCTGTTGGGCATATTGATCGGCGTCCAGCTTGCGGCTCATGTCCAATTGGTATTTGTATTCGGCGGCTTCGCGTTTTTGACCGCTTTTGGCGGCCTCGTTGCGTTCCTTGATCCGAGTATCCGCATCGGCCTGTTCTTTCTGCCAGGCTTTCTTTTTATCGGCCATTTCGGTGGCAAAGGCGGCGCGTTTCTGGGCCGCATCCGCTTCAAATTGGCGCGTCTTGTCGTCATAAGCGCAAATCAAATCGGCCAGGGTTTCGGCGGTTATTTGCAGCTTGTGCAAGGCGGCCAATTGCTGGGTGGTATCGGTGTTCTGCCGGCGCAAGTCCTGCAACCGGGTCGCTTCGGCCACCAGTCCGGTGGACAGCTTGCTGCTGGCCGTGCCAAATCCGTTGCGAAGCGTGGTCAGACTGCCGATAATCTGCTCAATCGTAGCCGCCGAAATGCCCTCACCTTTTGCGGCAGCCGGCGCCGCGGACGACGCAGGAACGCGGGCGGCCCGATTCGCCGCATCATCTCGCTCTTCCTTGACGCGATCGAGTTCCGTCGCCAACTTTTTGTAGTCTTTCTCCAATTGCTCATAGGCCTCCACCACCTGGGCCTTGGTGCTGCTGGAAGTCAGTTTACTCGACATAATTTTTACTCCAATCTAAAAGTGATTCGTTATTTGTGTGTAGGTCAAGCGGGCAAATTAAAATTTGCTACTCCAGGTTTGCAGGCAAATTAAAATTTGCTACTCCAGTTTAGAATCAAAGCGATGCTTTGAACTCCAAAACTCCAAGACTCCACTACTCCGCCGTGCCCATATTCCGGTGTGTGTCCGAGCGCCGTCCGGCGCTGACGACTGTCTGCATGGCCAATTCCTGCACCTGCTTGTGCGCAGCCTGCAACTGCGCGGACAAATGCTCGATCTGCCGGGTCTGGACAGTCGCGGTCTCCTCCAACGCCTTGACCTTCATAGTATGCAGTTCCCGATTCGAGGTTACTTCCTTTTCTCGCAGTTGGGTCTGCACTTCAGCGGCTTCATGCGCTTCCTTTTCCGCCTCCTCGCGGGCTTTGGCCACGGCGTCATCCAATTCTTTTGGGAAAGCGCTGATACGCGTCACATCGGCCTGCCATTCCGTTTCATGTTCGGTCAAATATTTCTCGCGGGCCGCCCATTTTTCGGCCAGGTCCGTTCCCTCTTCCGTCAGGCGGCGATCCAGATCGCGCTTTTTGGCTTCGGATGCATCGGCTTCGATTTTGCGCGTCCGCTCCAGATTGTAGCGGAACTCGGCCTCTTCCTGCTGCCGTTCTTTGGTCAATTGAGCCAACTGTTCTTTTTGATCGGCCTCCCATTCGGTTTGTTCCGCGGCCCACTTGATACGGGTGGCGGCCATTTCCGTTTCCAGCGTCTGGCGCTTTTCCTGAATCTCCGCTTCCTGATTGTTCAGCGCGTCTTGCTGTTCGCGGGTCAAGATGGCCAGAGCTTCGGCGGCGATGCGGACATTTTCCAGTTCGGTCTGGCGTTGAGTCTCCACCTGAATGGCCCGGCGCAACTCCTCCAGCCGCCCGGTTTCGGTGGATAATCGTTGCGACAAATCGTCCACTGTCCGGTTAAACGTCAACTGCAAATCAGCCACACCCTTGACAATGCTTTCGGCGGTATGGACGGCGGCC
>CAYOLL010000040.1:0-14937 GCA_964404765.1 uncultured Gemmatimonadota bacterium
CGTAATGCTATGTAAATATTATCTTTATACGATAATGGTTGACGTCAATTTAAATCCATTCGTATGTTATGAAACTCTTCCGCAGTGTCTTTACTAATTTTTTCTCGGATCATCTCAAATCCTCCAAAACTTCTTCGATTCGCCTTAGTTCCGGCTGAAGCTCGTTTTTTTTTGCGAGAGTTCGTTCTTCTTCCGTAATGAGTTCGTCATTGCTTCGCTTTTCCCCCTTTTCTTCATCAAGCGCTTTCTTGCGACCCTCAATAACATCATCTATCTCTTTCTTGAAGGATGCTAAGTGTAGCTGGGATATTTCGCTAATTTTTCCTGGCAGTGCGTCGACTAAGCTGTCGAATTCTCCATAAAAGTGGTCCTTAAAATTGCGTAGGTACACTGTTTCGTCATAGACCTGGTTCTCGCCGGTTTTAACTTTTTTAGTGACTTCAACTTTATGTTCATAGAGCCATAATGTGTACCATCTTGTCTCAGTTTTCATATGCGTTTGGTCTTCGTATATATTTTCAGTGCGGAATGCCGCCTTCTTTGCGTTTTCTTCAATTGCTTTCAGGTCAACTTTCGGAAGCGTTATTTTATGTTCACTCTTAAAGGTTTTACCCATTTCCTCAAGCTTTTTGCTTAACTTGTCCGTAATGAATCGGGAGAATAGGTTGATCAGATCTTCGACTTCATTTTCAGCATCGGAACAATGCTTTCGAACATAATCCGCCGATGCGCTTTGCGCAATAGCTTCGCAATATTTTGCTTTAAGGTTCCCAATCCGTTCATTCCATTCCGAGGAACGATCCATATGAATATGGCGCATCTCTTCAGTTTTATATATCAAGTTCTTGTACTTAGCTAACGCTTGCTGGATTCGATTAATCTCGTCCTCGAATTCCTGTGGGTTTCTTTTTTTGGTACCAAGCAAGGCTAACTTGTCTTCATATTGGCATGTTTGGTCATCATACCCCTGTTTGATTGAATCAAGTAATTCGCGTAATTGCAGATTTGGCGCCTGCATCGTGAACGTATCTATCGCCTCAAACATTTTCTCGAAACGGGAATATTCTAAAAACGCGGGTAGGTACTCCTTGTTTTCTTCTTCTGCTTTATCCTTAAATGCAGAAATAATATGCCGTTTTCGTGGTGAGGAATCCTTGATTTCTTTCAAAGTTCTGCCTTTGTTTAAATCATCGTGAATCAATTTCAGCAGGCTATCCACTACAAGAATCCGCTCTTTAGGAATTGTATCCTGATAAAGACGAATTGCTTCTTCATGCAGTCTTTCGACATCATTATCTGGATGTAATCCGGCATGAGTTAAGACAAGAAAAAGCGTTTCCCTGCTGCGAACTGTAACGATTATATTAACAAATTTGCGAAACGATTCGGATTCAACCGGTTTAATTGGGTGAACAAACAAAATTGCATTGGCATCATTAAAAAATTGAAAAGAAACATCCTGCACACCACCTAAAGCGTTTACGCCTGGACTGTCCACGATTCGCAACTCATCAAACTCCCATTTAAGCGGATAGCCAAATTCAATCTCAACAGGGATTTTTTCTTTTGTGTGCCCGTTGACATACTGCTTTATTAAATCTTTTTTCCCGGCCAGATCAACTCCCGCCCGTGATTGCCATGTACTTATCAAATCATCTGTAATTTCAATTATGCCTTCACTTTTTATGATGTATTCATCCAGAAGTGTAGTTGGTATTTCACGAAACTTATCGCCAACACTACAAATATGACGCAGTTTTTCAACGGCTTCATCTACGTTTGCCGTCAAAATATCATCCGATATTTTTTCTTCATGTCCATCGGCATATTTCACTTTTAAAAACGATTTTTGCGATTTATATATTTCAACAATGGCGCTTGTTGCTTGCAACACGTCAGCAGGTAGGATTTCCGCACCTAAAAGCGCATTTAAAAAAGTTGATTTTCCCGCTTTAACTTCTCCAGCTACTGCAAGTATGTACTTTCCATTTTTTAGCGCTTCGATTCGATTTTCAAGAAAATTGATGTTTCTGCCATCGTTTTGATTTCCTCGTTTTTCCTTATAGGCTTCAAAGATATCAATCACATTTTCTTTGTGGCGGTTGTAGTGGCTTCCAATCATTTTTTCTCCTTTATACTTGCGTTTGTTTGATGCTTAGTCAACGAGTGCGTTCTCAGGTCGTTTATGGCGGGCACCCTGACAGGAATTGGCGATGGTAAGATAGAGTTTATGTGGGAGATGTCAAACACATTTTCAGGCTGCTATGCGGCACAAGACGCTTCAACCAATTCGGCAGGTCGCGAACTGTGCGCGCCTACCGCTTCTGTGGCAGGCTCGCTTTTCTCGTATAAAAACTGCGGGTCTTTGAGCGATTTAACATCGATTATGGCCAATACATACGCCCCAGCTATTGCCTGCTCCCCTGCCCATCCACCAACCTCAGCCCAATCCGCGGGGCATGATAAATCTTCAGCCCGTCGATCCACAGCCGCGCTTCCGCTGTCACCGTAATTGCGTTTTCTTGCCGCTCAATGGTGTGAATATCGCAATCGACCGTAATGCAGATTTTATCCGGTGTAACTTGCCCGCGATAATGCCATTCCGTTTCGCCGCCGAGCCAGATTGGTTCGAAGCGCGGCGCTTTCATCCCGGTATGCAAGTTGTTGTGCAGCATGGCAAATTGCAGCAGTTGCAGCATGGCCTCCACGCCCAGCGAGCCGGGCTGTACCGGGTCTTGATAAAAATGGGCCTTAAAGAACCAATCCGCCGGGTCCACATCTTTTTCCGCCCGAAAATAATCGTTACCTTTCGCTCCGCCGCCGGGCTCTGTCCTGAGCTTGTCGAAGGAATAAATCGCGCACACCCGATCCAGCATCAGCAGTTTGGAAGCCGGCAAACAGGCCGTCGAAGCCGAAAAGTACGGGGCCGGATGCGTCGTCAAATCCATATTGACATTGCCGGCCAGCGCGGTCAGCTTTTGCTCGGCCTCGGTCACGGCCAAACCTTTTTGGGTGACCATCGTGGCCGGCGGAAAGAAGCCAAAGGCCGTGTCCATCTTAAACACAAGCTCGTTGTCGCACAAGCATTCCACCGCAAATTTCTCGATGGTCAGCCCGCCGGTGCGGGAAACGGACAGCAGCTTGACCCGCGTGGTGATGATGCTGTCGGCCGGCGTGACTTCGCGGAACTGGGTGGCCGTGCCGTCTAAGTTGCGGAAGAGCAACTCGCCCGGCGTGTCAAATGTGCTGCCGACGTAAGTGGCTAACCAGCCGCAGGGTTGCAGGCCGATCTCCATCAACACGCAATAGGGCATGGTCGGGCCGGCGTTTTCGCGGAAATACCAGGCGTCAGGCGGAATATGATACTCGGCTTCGACCGTGGCGTTCGGTTTCAGTTCGCCAAAGCCGCCGCCGATCCGCGTAATCCGGGTCATAAAGTGATAGGGCGGGCCGGGCAGGCGCGGAATCTTTTTGTGATCGACAAAGGGATATTTGGGGCCGAACGCTAACTGCGGATGCCCCAAAGCCGAATGAATCAACGAGTTATAGTCGAATTTGAAACCGTCAAGCTCCGCCGTTAACCTTGCGAAGGTTTTTTCAGAGGATTCCGGGGAATTTGCGCTGAAATCTTCGCAAGGTTTGGGTAAAGTTGTTAACCTTGCGAAGGTTTTTTCAGTAGACTCCGGCGAAGTTGAACTGAATCCTTCGCAAGGTTCTAAAGTCAAGGTTGTCAACGGCCAATCCGGCATAAGTCGCAGGCCGAGGCGCTCGCTCAAGAAGGCTTTGTTGCCGTCACTCGTGCACAGCACATGGCCAAAGACGGTCGGGTACGGCTCGGCAATCACTTCATCCACAAACAGTTCGTAGGTCAGCAGCTTGGTGGACGGAATCACCTGGCCGCGGCAAATAAACTTGTATTTGACGCCGGTGACCGGTTCAAAACGCCAGCCGTCATGATCCAGCGTAAAACCCAGCGCGGTCAGATAAAAACCCATCATTTGCAGACAACCCTCGGCCATCAATGTGCCGGGCATACACGGATCGTTTTTAAAGTGGCCTTTGAAGTACCAATCGTCCGGCTGAATCCGCGCTTCTACCCGCATGTAGCCGCGACCGGCCGGCCCGCCCTTTGGGTCTAAGACGGGAATTTCCTTGAGGAAATTAAACTCCGGTTTGGACGTGATCGGCGTACGGGTGTGGGTTTCGGCCCAGAAGTAGTCGTCGCCAAAGCAGTCGCGCAGCCGGCCGCGGCAAAAAGCCAAAACGTCATTGTGACTAAAGGCGGATTTGATGTGGCCGACTTTCGGCGCGGCGACGGTTGGATTTTGGGTGTACGTGCCTTCTTCCGGCGTCCAGATCACACCCTTGGAATTGGCCAGCTCTTCGGTCGTAAAAAAGCCGGCCTGCCCGCTGCGCACGGAAATAGCCAACTCGCCGTTGACATGACAGTCGTAATGGAAGAAAAACAGCCGCACCGCGCCTTGAACGGCGTGACCGTCCACATGAATATCATAACGCAGGGTCTCGCCCGGACCGGGCATGGGACGATGGAAAATCAGCTCGCAGCCCAACAGGCGATAGGCCCGTTGGCCGCGATTGAGAAAGTCAATGCCCAGCCAGGAAATCAACAGCAAATCAGCCTGCCCGGATTCGATCAAAACGCCGGCGGGCATTCGTCCATTTTGCAGATACCAGCTATCGCTGCGCACGTCGGTTTCGGTGTAGATCGTGCCCTTGCCGAGACTGCCCGGCTCGCCTTTGATGCCTGTCACCCGGTCGCACAACAACAGCGGCGGCTCCGGCATCCGCACCTGGATGTCGTAGCCGTCCTGTTGCTCAAACAGCGGACCGAGCACGCTGGAGATTTTGCCGGAAGCCAGGGTTTCAAGCTGTTGGCGATCCCACAGGACGGTTTCGGATTTGGAATTTGGGATTGGGGATGATTTGTTTGTCGCAATGACTTCAGTCGTTGCTTGCTGGCGTTGTTTTACCGTAACGATTTCAGTCGTTGCTTGCGCAGTTTTTTGGCTCGTAGTAACGACTTTAGTCGCTTCTTGAACATTGTTTGTAGTAACAACTTCAGGCGTTGCATTTGAAGCGGCTGAAGCCGTTACTACGAGCGGTGGATTTGAAGCGGCTGCTACTCCAAGCGGAATCGGCCGGTCAAAAAGCGCCTGTTGCATCCGGCTCATCAGAGCGATGTAGTCATTTTGGGCGGTTTGCGCCTGTTGCAGATAGTGGCGATGGGCTTCAGTGACAATGTTGTGCTGTTCTACCAGCAAGTGCGGCGAGTATCCGGAAATACCCACATTTTTTGAAAAAGCGGGTATTTGGGTCGCAGGCATCAACGGCTCCGTCGCTGGCAAATGTGGAGCTTGCTCTGAGTCCGAGATACCCACTTTCTCAGAGAAAGTGGGTATCTGTGTCGGTTGCGGATCGGCCAGGCGGCTATAAACAGAAGCCAATATCGGCGCGACCTGAAGTTGACGTTTGGCGATCCCTTGACCGTTGGTTGGCGGAACTGCCGGTTTAACTTCTTCGACAATAGGCTGCGGCTGTTGGCCAATCGGTTTGGCAATGGTTTCGACCGGCTGCGGCTGTTGGTTGATCGGCGTCAGCGGCGGCTTACGCAATGGAAAAGCCAGCGTCGGCAGAACGGCTTCGGTTGAGGCCGGCTGTGGCCGCAGGCGGTCGATATTGACCGGCGCGCCGACACACCATAAAGCGGCAGCCGCCCGCACAATCTGCACCGCGGACGAGACGTTGGGATGATCCAGGGCAAGGGTCAGATGCGGCCGTTTGCCCAAAATCCGGTTGACCGATGAACTCAGGCTTTTGCGCGGGCCGTGTTCGATAAAAACGCGTGCGCCGTCGGCATAGACTTTTTCCACAATAGCCGGAAAGTCTATCGTCGTAAAGGCTTGCCCGGTCAGCGCTTCGGCGACATTTTCGCGGGTTGGCTCATAGCTGCCGCCCAAGTAGTTGGAGTAAAAAACGATGTTGTCGACCGGACGGGTTTTGCGGGTATGAACCGTGCGCCAGACCGGCTCGAACGGCTTTATGGCCGGGCAATGGATGGCGATGTTCAGGCCGATCAGCCCGGCCCGATCCCCGCCGATTTGTTTGATGACGCGCCGGCAGCCGTCGTCGTCGCCGCAAATAATAGCGTCGTTGATCGAGTTGATGATGCTGACATAAACCCGCTCTTCCTGCGCGACCAGTTCCCTGATCCGTTCAATCGGCGCAAAAACGCGCCAGTTGCCCCATTTGATCGGCGTGCCGGGCGGTTCGCCCCAATATTCGCAGACCGGCTCGTACAGACCGGTCAGGCTGTTTGTATACAGGCCGCAGGCTTCGATCTCCAGAAACAGTGCGGCCATATCTTCCCACACGCCATAAGCCATGATGCTGTTGGTCTCGCCGGAGGACATGCCGAACGTCATTTGCGGCGTAAAATCCAGCACGTGCCGCAAAAAGGTGACGTGAAGCTGACTTATCGCGTATGCCGCGGTCAATTGCTTAAAGGCGTTGTCAAAAAAACTGAAGTTGGGGATAAAGGCGTGGCGGATTTCTGACAGGGCGGAGTGCGCGACAACGGGCGTGGCGGCCACAATTTCCGGAAAGGCCAGCAGCAAATCGCGGCCCATGCCCACGTACGGCGAGGCCGCGCCGGTGAACATAGACGCGGTTTTGCCGGGCAATTTAGCCGCGCTGTAACAAAAAGTATCGCGCTGATAAAAAGTCTCTTGCTCCGACAATTGGGACAGAGTTTGAATGGCCTGTTCGCGGGCGGTCTCGCGGGTATCGGGGTAACAAATCAGGGCGCAGCGTTGGTTGCCGGATCCTTCGACGCCGCTCAGGACAGGTTTGTCGGCTTTGAGGTTGGCGATTAAATCGGCGCGGCTGTCGGCAGCGTAAGGGATGATGTTCGGGTGGATTAATGCCGGTTTGGGCGAATCGATAAATTTATCTTTTTCGACCGGGATGACTTTTGGCGATTTGACAAGCCAGGTTTGGGTCATGCCAAATACGGAGGTTATTTCGACGACAATATTTTGCAGCGCGTCCGGCGTCAACAGTGGCTCGGCTTTTGCTGACGGCGTTTCCGGCAGGGCGCGGGTTTGGATCATGGCAATGGCTTGCGCGATATGCAGCAGGCCCGACGCGGCGTGAGCATGGCCAAAGGCGCGATAAACGGCGCTTTTTTCCGGCGCATTGGAAATTGTAAAGTCCCCGGCGTTTTGTACAACCGAAATGTCCCCGGCACTTTGCAGAGCAGGTTCCATCAACAACGCATCTCCTCGAAGTGCCGGGGACATGCGCACCATTTCTATTTCTTCCAAAATAGCCAGCGGCGTACGGGCTTGTGATTGCAGTTGCAGGATGAGCACCAGCGCGGCGTCGCCGGCTTTTTGCAGACGCTCGCCAAACAAATCGGCCATGATTTCCTCGTGGCCGGCCTCGCGGCACAAATCCACCGCGCCGACAACGGCCGTCGTGATTTCGCCCCGCCGCAGGGCGTTGGCCGCCAGCCGCAGCGCTTCGATGCCGGAAAGTTCTTCGCAGGAAACGGTAAAGCCGGGGCCTTTGCAATCAAATTGCGTACTGAGCCGGTTGGCCGGAATATTGGGCATCGTGCCGATTACTGCCGCAGAATCCAAATATGGCGCACAGCTTTGCTCGGCGGCCTGCAGCGTCGGCGCATCCACCCGCGCCTGAATCGTCTCCAACAGTTCGGCTAAGCGGGCGCGCATTCCGTAGCGGCTGATTTCCGGGTCCGCGCCCATGCCGATGTAAATGCCGGTCGAAGCGGGATCAAAATCCGGCACATCGGCCAGCGCTTTTTTCATTACTTCGATCAAAATCAATTGTTGACCGAGCGTGGCTTCCAGGTCTTTGGGCGGGAAATTCAGCTCTTTGATGGAGAGCCGGATTTGCTGCTCGTGCGCCGGCGTGTCTTGCGCGCCGCTCTGACCGTACAGCCGGTTGATAAACTGTACGGTATCGGCGGCGTTGTGCGTTCGCACGGCCATCGCGCAGACGGCGATGGCTTCCTCATTTGTAGCGCGAGTCACCGGACTCGCAGCGACTCTGGAGAGTCGCGCTACCTTTTCATCCCATCTTTCCACAATCAAATGGGCGTTGTTGCCGCCAAAACCAAAACTGCTGATGCCGGCGATAAAACGGCCGTTCGGCGGCTGCCAGGATTCGGCTTCGGCCAGGACGCGGAAAGAGCCGCCCATCTCGTCCATCACCGGAAAGGCGTTGGGTGTCGCCGGTAATTGCTCATGTTGCATGGCCGCCAACACTTTGATCAAACCGGCCACACCGGAAACCGTAATCGTGTGGCCGATATTGGCCTTGAGCGAACTGAGCGTAATCGGATTTGCGCCTGCCCTGAGCTTGTCGAACGGGCCGTAAACCTGCTTCATGCTTTCCATTTCGGTGCGATCACCGACTTTGGTGCCTGTGGCGTGACATTCGATCAGCGAGACATCGGCGGGCTGCAAGCCGGCCATGGCCAGCGCGTCGGTCAGGCAGCGCACCTGCCCGGCTTTGGACGGGGTTAAAAAACCGCCGGCCTTGCCGTCATTGGTCAGACTGATGCCGCGGATGACACCCAAGATTTGATCGCCGGCTTGCACGGCGTCTGCCAACCGCTTGAGACCGACAAAGGCCGCGCCTTCCGCCGGAATCAAGCCATCGGCCGCCTGATGAAAGGGCCGGGTTTGGCCGCTGCGGCTTTTGCCGCTCAGGGCGCAAAAACCGACGTGCAGAAAAAGCGGGTCGGAGGCATTGACCGCCCCGGCCAGCATAAAGTCGCACTCGCGGTTGTGCAAACGGTCACAGGCCAATTTAATCGCATACAGCCCGGAAGCGCAGGCGGCGTCCAAAGCCAGCGTCGGGCCGGACAGGGACAGGGCCTGGGCAATAAACCGGGCGGGATAACCGGACATAAAGCGGTTGAGCGGATGGGTGCGGTGAATACGATCCTTCAAATCGGGCAGCAGGCGGGCCAGCAGCCGCTCTTCCATCAAGGCGGTAAAGGCCATTGTCGGATAGGACAGGTTGCCCATGATGATTCCGCTCCGGCTTTGCAATTCCGGCGTCGTCTTAACGTGCTGCAGGACTTGCGCCGCGGCGGCCAGTGACCAGCGAAACAGCGGATCAAGCTCGTCGAGATCGGGCAGAGCTTCCGTCTTTTGAAAAGACGGAAGCTCTATATCACCTTTTACATAGCCGCCGATATCCGACCAGGCGCGGTTGGGGACGTAAACGCCCGGCTTATCGCTCAGGGCGCGTTCCATGCGAATGCGCCAATGGTCGGCGGGCGGCGGGCCGACGTGCACACTTTTTTGGGCGACCGTCTGCCATAACTGCTCCGGCGACAAGACGCCGGGCAAAATACAGCCGCTGCCGACAATGGCAATCGGCGATTCGGAGAATTCGGTAGATGTGTGATTGGACAAAGTAGGGTGGCTCCTGTTGTGTCGGGTGTTGCAGGGAAATCGGTTTATGATACGTCAAGTAACGACTAATGCTGCTTGGCATAAGTTCGTTCCGGGTTAAACCTGGCAGGTCTCCAAGACCTGTCAGGTTTTGTTGGGCAAATAACCAGGAACGGATTTCTGCTACGATGCACTAATACTAATGCAAGTAATGAATGAACTCGTTACTACGTCCATTATGAATGGCCTGTCGAGGCCAAATGGTTGTTGACTTGCGCGACAAATTGTTGGGCTTTTTCCCAAATGGCTTTGGCCTGTTCCGGCGCAACCGGTTTTGTTATCCGATAGTCCGATTTTTGACGTAGTTCAAAGGCTTTGTGAAAATCCTGAGAGAGTTCTTTGGGAAAAGCGCCTTTCAGAACAAACTCTGTGTCGAATAGACCGATTACGCCGGTATGCTTGGACGGAATTTTGACGGCCCGCTGCAATAAGGCCAACGCCGCATAAAACATGGCGTAATAGGAGCGATTAACGATACTTTGCGGACTGCGCCCGCCATCAAGCAAAAATTTGGCGTCGTCCAACGCCGTCTGCGCTTGCTCCAAACGATAGCGAATCAGAGTTTGAATTTCTTCTTCTTTCATACGGGCACACCCTCGCGACGAATGGCCTCGGCCAATAGTGAATAACGTTCCGGCCCAAAATCCCACTCGCTTTGAGACACACTGACCGGCATAACCACGATGCCGTATGAAAACCCGGCCTGCCAGGCGCATTGACTGATATAATCCTCGTCCGGCAAGGCCAATGGTTTTTTTGTTACGACCAGAATATCAAGGTCGGAATCAGCGTCGGCATCGCCACGGGCGCGCGAACCAAAAAGCGTCAGGCGTTGGACTTCGATTCGTTGTCCGAGCAAGTTTTTAAAGTTACGGATTATTTTCCGCTCAATTGTTGTCATTTGGCTACCTTGTTTTTGAGTTTGATGCACTCCGAATTCAAAAACTATGCAGTCGACCGTCCGGCCGTGAAAGATGTCGCGCTTGTATGTTTTTTGCTTGTTTGCCTGGTTACGGTGACAGCGATTACGACGAACGCTTTTTCCGGGATTTTTTCTGACGATTTTGCGATAGCCAATCCGCATCCAGCATGTCTTTAGGCCGCCCGGCCGCTTTTTTGTTGATGATCAAGTCATCGAGACCAATCACCCACACCTTTAAGCCGACAATTTCCACTTCCTTGCGTTTGGGCCAGGCATCGGCAAAGGATACGCCGCTGACGGACGTGATCACGTCTATCCGATTGGGTATCACGCCAATTTGAAAAATTAACTCCGGTGATCGAAAATCTTCGGGCGTGGCTTTGTTCATCGGCGCGCCAAAACGGGCCAATGCCTGCCAGACGCGCTGCGCGTTTTCCGGCGTGGCGTTGATCCACAAATCCATATCGCCGGTAGCGCGGGGAAAACCGTGCGCCGCCAGAGCGTATGCGCCAACCAGCAAATATTCAACTTTTTCGGCGCTGAATATGGACAATATGTCGCGGAAGTCGGGATTCACCGACGGCTTCTCCTTTGAAGGCCCAAGCCGTAACAGTCAACGGCCAGACCATTTCGATGCGTTCGGCCATGGTGCCTGGCACATAGCCGTTATCACTGTCGTCGTGCAGTGAGCGGACGCGCAGCTTGCGGCGGGTAGATTTTGGTTTAGTTTTTGAGATCATTCCTGGTCTTTCCGGAAAATTACGCTGCATTCGTCAAAGGCCAATTTTTTCTCCTCACAGCGCAGGGTTTGGTGGCAACCCACCCGCCTAAGGAGCGTCCCACTCCACCAACCGGTAGATTTCGCTCATCGTCAGTTCGATTTCCAACGCGGGCAGTGGAATTACGTCGTCGGGCGAGCGGAACTCGGTCAGCAGCCATTCGTTGCGCTTGACCTTACAATAATGCTCGACCTGATGTTTGTCTTGGGCGATCAGCAGATATTCCTTGAGGCCGGGAATGGAGCGGTAAAAGGTAAATTTATCACCGCGATCAAACGCCTCGGTGGAATCGGACAGCACTTCAACCAACACGATTGGGTTGGTGATGACATCGTTGCGGCCTTCCAGTAGTTCCGGCTTGCCGCAGACTATCGTCACATCGGGATAGGTGTAGGCATCAAAGAAGTCGATGTAGACCTTTTGATCGCTGTTGAAGACGCGACACGGCTTTTTGCCCAGCTTGTTGGTCAAGCCGACAAGGGCATTGGCGGCGATCTGGTTATGATTCACCGTGCCGCCGGACATCAGGTAAATATCGCCGTTGATAAACTCGTGCTTTTCTGTGGCGGTTTCTTCCGCTTCCAGATATTCCCAGGCAGTCATTTTCTTTTCGGCCGGTAGCGCCATGGTTCTTCTCCTTGTCATTAATTACGCTGAGACTACCAATGATCTCGATGACCATGTCCTATTTCTATTCCTACGCTTACCCTGCTTTCCAATTTCTTGCTTAT
Source organism: uncultured Gemmatimonadota bacterium (assembly GCA_964404765.1). Classification (GTDB taxonomy): domain Bacteria; phylum 4572-55; class 4572-55; order 4572-55; family 4572-55; genus CAYOLL01. Next base: position 11,942 of record CAYOLL010000040.1, read on the forward strand.
AAACCATCCGCCGGCCCGCTGGACGGCACCACATGCATATTCAGTCGGTTCATTTCGGCCACGCGGATATTGGTTTCGTCTAACCAGAACAGATTCCAGCAAGTGCGCAAATCGGTATCTTCCACGACTTGCAGGGTGCAGGTCAGTTTTTCGGACGGTCTAACCGGGCGATATAAAATCAGATTTTCAAAGCCAGTGGGCAGCGAGGTCATGGACTTTTGGCGATACTTCCACAGCAGCGCCAGTTGCAAGCCGGCGTCCAACGAGACAACCGTAGCATCATGCCCGCCATTGGGGGTGCGAATCTCGCCGCGGCAACCGTAACGATCCACATCCAAACCGGCGCGCACGGCCTGGAAAGCCGGTCCGTGAAACAACTCGCGGTCGTAGATTTTTTGCGGGTCCAACGGCCACGGCTCGTTAAAGCTGACCGGGCCAGACGTTTGGGGCGGCATGGCGTCTTCCGGCAGTTCCAGCGTGGCCTGGTAATGCAGCACCGGTCGATCACCCAGACTGCTCAGCGAAAGTTTCACAGATCCGGGCGTCAAGGGATCGACCGCAATCATAAACTTTTGGGTGATGGTGTCGTAATCCTTCAATTGAATGCCTTTCAGCACCTTCATATTGCGGCAGATTACCCGTTCGTAATCGGGATACAAGCCCCGCACCAGCGCGGCAAACCACTCGTAAACCTGCATGACCGGCACAACCGGCACACCTTGAATCCGATGGCTGTCGATCAGGGGCGCGCTGTGGCGGCCAATCTGCAAGATAAAGTCCTTCTTGCGGTTGGCGTCGCGCCAGATGTCCACGCTTTCGCCCACTAACACTTCCACTGGATCGTCAATCGAGCTCGTCAGCAAGTCCACAAACGTCGCCGCGCCTTGCTCCAACTGAATCAGCCCAATGCCCTGGGCCTCGAAGTGGCGGGCCAATTCCGTATTGACCATGCCGCCGGCCCACGGGCCCCAATTGATAGACTTGACCAAACACTTGCCGCTGCGGCGGCGTTTCTCTTCCTGACAGGCTTTGTTGAGGATTTCGTTGGCCATGCCGTAATCGCTTTGGCCACGATTGCCCAGGCGGGCGGTGACGGAGGAAAAGCAGCAGATATGATGCAACTTGTCCGTGGCGGTTGCGGCCAGCAGATTCTTAAAGCCGGTCACTTTGGTAGCAAAGACTCGCTGGAACTGCTCCGACGTCTTTTCATGAATCAGCTTATCGGCCAAAACGCCCGCTGCATGAACAAGAATGGTAATCGGGCCCAACTTTTGGCGAGCCTCGGCCACTGCGACTTTGACCTGTTCGCCGTCGGTCACATCAGCGACCAAATATAAAACGCTGCTGCCTAAACTCGTTAATTGCCGCAAGGTCGTTTGCGCCTCGCGATTGGCCAAAACCAGGGCGACCTGTTGGTTCAATTCTTTGGGTGAAATGCTTTTGCCTTCCGCCCGGCTGCGCTGCAACAACGCCTGCTTCAGTTCGGCATCGCTGCGAGCCGCGGCTAAATCATCAGGATCGTCAGTAACGGGCGTGCGACCCAGAATAGCGATCTTGAGCGGCGCTTTTTGGGCCAACGCCACCATGCAAGCCGCCGTCACGCCACGCGCCCCGCCGCTGACCACCACCACCTCGTCGGCGCTGACGGGCATCGTATTGATCGTATTCAGGCGTGTCATTTTGCGTAAGCCGACAATCATGCGCTGATTATCCGATCCCAGGCCGACTTCTAATTCCGGCCCACCGGTAATGATCTCGTCAAAAAGCGCGCGGGCTATATCGGCCGGAGTGCGGACGCCGGACGCGATATCGATCGCCCGGACAACGGCTTCCGGCCATTCCTTCGCCGCCGTTTTGATCAACGACGTCGCGCCGGCCCGCCAGAAACGGTTGCCGCCGGAGTGATTCAAGCAAAAACTGCCGCCGGTATCCTGCACGGTGATAAAGAGACCGGCTTCGCTGACCAGCTTTTGACCCAGCCGGGCCGCTAAATGGAAGACGTGTTCATTTTCCAGTGTATACGCGGCTTGCGAATCATTTTCGTAGCGATTCAAGCCGCCCAGCCAGATGGCCCGTGTGGCCCCGGCCGGCAGGGCTTCCACAATTTCGGCGGTCACACCGACATCATGAAACAAAAGCTTTAACTGCTCGGCCACACCGATATTATCCGGGACAAGATACAACAGTCCGGGCGCAAAAAGGATGCGCGGCGCAACGCAAGAAGCCGGATTTGTCAGGGCGGCCACTTCGTAAACGAGCGGATGCTTTTGCGCCAAACTGTCGCCGTTGGATGGGACAGCGGCGGCGCTTGCGCCTTTCAACTTAACGGCGAAGTGCAGAATTTCGGCCAACGTCGCCAGCGAAGCCATGGCTCCGGTTTCGGCAGCGGCCAATTCCGGGATTTGCGTTTGCAGTTCGGACAGAATTTCGACGCGCTTGATTGAGTCAATGCCCAAATCCGCTTCCAGATTCATTTCCAACTGAATCATCTCCGCCGGATAGCCGGTTTTGTCAGCCACAACTGCGACGATCAGCATGCGCAATTTGTCGCTGTCAATGGCGGATTGAACAACTGGTTTTTCTTCAATTCCTGTTTTATCCGTAACATCCGTTTTTTCCGGTGAAAATCCGTGTTCTATGCTTTTTCCGTGTCCCATACTTTTCTGGGAAAATTGCAAGATTTCCGCTAACGTGGCCAGCGTCGCCATCTCTCCGGTTTCGGCAGTAGCCAATTCCGGGATTTGCGCTTGCAGTTCGGACAGAATTTCGACGCGCTTGATTGAGTCAATGCCCAAATCCGCTTCCAGATTCATTTCCAACTGAATCATCTCCGCCGGATAGCCGGTTTTGTCAGCCACAACTGCGACGATCAGCATGCGCAATTTGTCGCTGTCAATGGCGGATTGAACAACTGGTTTTTCTTCAATTCCTGTTTTATCCGTAACATCCGTTTTTTCCGGTGAAAATCCGTGTTCTATGCTTTTTCCGTGTCCCAT
>CAYOLL010000040.1:15037-43305 GCA_964404765.1 uncultured Gemmatimonadota bacterium
TAACATCCGTTTTTTCCGGTGAAAATCCGTGTTCTATGCTTTTTCCGTGTCCCATGCTTTTCTGGGCAAACTGCAAGATTTTCGCTAAAGTGGCCAGCGTCGCCATAGCGCCGGTTTCGGCAGTCGCCAATTCCGGGATTTGCGCTTGCAGTTCAGACAGAATCTCCACTCGCTTGATCGAGTCAATGCCCAAATCCGCTTCCAGATTCATTTCCATCTGAATCATCTCGGCCGGATAGCCGGTTTTGTCAGCCACAACTGCGACGATCAGCATGCGCAATTTGTCGCTGTCAATGGCGGATTGAACAACTGGTTTTTCTTCAATTCCTGTTTTATCCGTAACATCCGTTTTTTCCGGTGAAAATCCGTGTTCTATGCTTTTTCCGTGTCCCATACTTTTCTGGGCAAATTGCAAGATTTCCGCTAACGTGGCCAGCGTCGCCATCGCTCCGGTTTCGGCAGTCGCCAATTCCGGGATTTGCGTTTGCAGTTCGGACAGAATCTCCACCCGCTTGATCGAGTCAATGCCCAAATCCGCTTCCAGATTCATTTCCAACTGAATCATCTCCGCCGGATAGCCGGTTTTGTCGGCCACAACCGCCACAATCAAATGGCGCAGTTTGTCGCTGCTTACCGCCGGGACGGATTGGGCAACCGGAGCGGGCATGACCGGCGGCTTTTCTTCCCGAACAGGAACTGCCGCGGCCGGTTCCGACAATCGGATCGGCGCAGCCTGAATTTGTGGCGCGGGCATGACAGCAAGTTGGGGCCGGCTGACTTCGATTTGCGGCGCAGGCATGGCCACAGGTTGTGGCCGACTGATTTCGACTTGCGGAGTTTGCGCATTGGCTGACGATGCCATTTCCAACGGTGCTGCGGCGCTCAGGCCCAGTTGCTTAAAGGCCGTCTCCGAGACTTGCAAAAAAGCCCGATGGCTGTCGGTCAACGTTTGCTGGTAGGCTTTTTGCGCGTCCAGCAGATTATGTTGCAGATGCTTAAAAGCGTCAACCCAACCGGCATCAGGTGTTGGCCTGGGCGTGATTGACGGCGCTTGCGACGCGGCGACCGGTGTCGGGGCAATCGCAACGGGTGCGCTAATCGGCACAACGGCGGGCGGCGACATTTGACGTGTCGGCGCAGCTTTAATCGGTGCGGCGACGGTTTCAGCAATTTTTTCGTTTTTATTGGGCATAATGTCCGACGGGGTTGAGGGTTTGGGGGCTACGGACAAAAATCCATCCGGCAAATTCTTTTTGATGAGTTTGACGCCGGGTTTGGGCGGGTAAGGTTTTTGATAGTTACTGCCGTCCAATTGCACCGCAGCCGGCGTGTTTTTGGGCGCAACGATTTCCAAAGCCGGGTCATTATACGTAGCCCAGATTTTCCCAAAATCCACCGGCACACCGGCCAGGGCCAACTGCGCCAACGCCGTCCAAAAGCCGCTCAAACTATGCGCGCCGCGAGTGTCGGTGGCAATCACGCGGGCCTGCCCAGCCAAAATATCGTCAGCCAAACGGGAAAGCGTCGCGCCCGGCCCGACTTCAACAAACAGCCGGACGCCATCGACGTACATCCGCTCGATCATCTCGCGAAAGCGCACCGGCTCGGCCAACTGCTGCGCCAGCAATTCCCGGCAAGCCGCGGTTTGATTGGGATACGGCGCTGCGGTCATGTTGGAGTAGACCGGAATTTGCAGCGATTCAAACGGTTGTTGATCCAAAAACTTCTTAAGTTCAATGGCGGCCGCGGCCACATAATGCGAATGAAAAGCCGTAGCGACTTGCAGTCGTTTAAAAGTGATTTTTTGCTGCGACAAATGACTTTCAAAAGCTTCGATGTCGTGAATCGACCCGGCCACCACCGTTTGTTTGGGACTGTTGTCGTTGGCAATAATGACGGCAGATGCCGTTTCCAGAATCAAGCGGGAAACGTCGGCATAATTGGCAATCACGGCAGTCATCGTCCCGCCGGCGCTGAAGTTTTCGGCGGCGTTGGCCATCAACTCCCCGCGCTTGCGGGCCAGCAAAATCAGTTCATCGGTCGAGGCAAACGCGCCGGCCGCATACAGAGCCGGAAATTCGCCAAAGCTGTGCCCGGCGGCGCAATCGGGCCGGACGCCCACTTCGCGCAGCAGCGCCGTCAGCGACAGGCTCATCGCGCCGATGGCCGGCTGAGCCCATTGCGTCTGCGTCAATTCGTTTTGCTGACGGGCTTCATCTTCCGGCGTAAAAACCGGTTGCGGATAAACGACTTCGTGCAATTTTCGGGCGGTCTCGCCGGTCTGAAAAGTCAAATCGGCGGCCTGATCCCACACGTTTCGGGCGGCGTCAAATTCCGTCACCAATCCGCCGCCCATATCCACATATTGACTGCCTTGACCGGGGTACAAAAAGGCGATTTTGCCGCTGAATGCGCCCGTCTCATAGAATATTTTTTTGCCGCCGGCAAAGGCGGCGCCGGGGTTTTGGTTGATCTTGTCAAAAGCTTGCTTGAACAACGTGGCGGCCTCTTCGCCGGAAGCGGCAATGACGCCGAGACGAACCGCTGCCGTTGCTTGAAAGGCCAATTGCGACGACCGGGCGCAGGCGGCCAAGGTATTGCCGGCCAGTTGCGCCAGAATGCTGTCCGCCGATTGCTTGAGTCCGGCGGCGTTTTCCGCGCTGACGAGCAAGGCCTCGACCGGCGAGTAGTGCAATCGCCCGGCCTGCCCGCGATATTCTTCCAGCGTCAGATGGAAATTGCTGCCGCCAAAGCCAAACGAACTGACGGCGGCCTTGCGCGTCGTCTGCGGCGAATGAATCCACGGCCGAGTCTTCGTATTCAGATAAAACGGGGTTGTTTCGATTTCTAATTTTGGATTGGGCTTGTTGACTTTGAGGGTCGGCGGCAGCACTTTATGTCGCAGCGCCATCACGGCTTTGAACAGGGAAGCGGCGCCGGCGGCGGCTTTGGTGTGACCGATTTGCGACTTGACCGAACCCAGCGCGCACCATTGACCGGGCCGGTCGGTCAGCTCGCGAAAAGCCAGCTTGAGACCTTCAAACTCGGCAATGTCGCCGGCTTTGGTGGCCGTGCCGTGCGCGTCGATCAGTTCCACTTCTTCCGGGCCGTAACCGGCGTATTGATAGGCGCGTTTGATGGCCAGCGCCTGCCCCTCCGCCACCGGCGCGTACACGCTTTTCGCTCGACCGTCCGAAGACGAGCCCAGGCCGCGGATGACGGCATAAATCCGGTCGCCATCGCGCTCGGCGTCGGCCAACCGGCGCAGAGCCACCATGCCGAAACCTTCGCCGATGACCGTGCCGTCGGCCGCGTCTGAAAAAGGGCGGCAGTCGTTGGTTTTGGAAAAGGCCGGTGTGCGGGTAAAACACATGTACATCAGTGTATTATTCAGCGCGTCCGTGCCGCCGGTAATCATCATATCGGCCCGGCCCTGATGCAGCTCCTGCATGGCCATGCTGATAGCGGCTAAGCTGCTGGCGCAGGCGGCGTCGATGACGCAGTTGGTGCCGCCCAGGTCCAGCCGGTTGCAGATGCGCCCGGCCACGACATTGCCCAACAGACCGGGGAACGTGCTTTCATCCCAGACGGTGTAGCTTTCTTCGATGGCGTCGCAAACCGTGTTGATCAACTCGTCCGGCAGCTTGGCCTCGCGCATCACCCGCTGCCAGACCGGCTTTTGAATCTTGGCGTACATATCGCCATACATGGCCGTAGCCGAGGCAACGCCCAAAATAACGCCGACATTTTGCTTGTTGACCAGGCCCTGCGTAAAACTGCTGACCGAGGCCAGCAGACGCTTGGCGACAACCAGCGCCAGCAGTTGCACGGCGTCCGTCGTTTTGAGTGATGACGGCGGAATGCCGAACTCCATGGGATCGAAGTTGATTTTCGGCAAAAAACCGCCGCGTTTGGCCCACATCTTCAGTTCCTTGCCGGGATTTTCGGCATGGTAATCTTCGAGCAGCCAGTGACTTTCGGGCACATCCGTCAGCAGGTCTTTGCCTTCCAAAATATTCCGCCAAAACGCCGAGGCGTTCTCGGAGCCGGGAAAAAGCCCTTCAACGCCGACCACGGCAATGGGCATGTTGTTGCTAAATGTCGTCATATCTTACCTTGAGTGATGAGTTCAACAGGGCTAACATGGAATTCTACTTTATTTGAATTCTACAAGTTCTCGAACCTGATCTAAAGACAATCCGGTTGCTTGAGCGATTTGCTCAACTGTAAAAGCATTCATTTCCAACATGTTAAGAGCAATATGAGAGCGTTCTTCTGCCCTATTTTCCTTTAGCAGCGCATCTTGATTGAACTCCTCAATCATCCGTTCGCGCTCTTCAGGGGAGACCTGTGACGCATCAATCCAGTCAAAAATTTTACGGATGATCGCGCGTTGATAATGCGTTTCATCCACTTGTTCGTCTAAGGTGTCCTGAATCGCTTCCAACCATTCCCGATACGCCGGCGAGGTTTGGTCGGTCACATATTTTGGGCAAAGATAGAAAATTTTGTGGTTGACAACCCCAAAAGGATGCCCGTTCACATCATGCGGGTCAAAGTCGGCAATGCCCACATCCTTTTTAAAGCGATCGCCGGATGTCAAAACGACGAGCGTATAAACCGTCAGGGGCGGGCGATAGTTTTCGGAACGCTCGACCTGTTCCAGCAAGGCGGCGCAATGATAATACAAAAATTTGTCGTAATGATCGGGATAGCGTTCGTGCTGAATCTCCACAATCACCCTATTTTTCAGGTCTTCGGCAAATAAATCGAAACGCGGCTTGACATGACCGACCGGACGTTGAAACGACTTTTCGGTTTCAACTTTGGTGATTTCCAGATTGATCCCGACAATATCGTTGACAAAGGCCGTAAAGATTTCGGGATCGCCAAAAGCTTTCTTGAAAATCACATCGTAGCGTAATGGAGCGACGTGTCGCATGGTTCACCTCCGATAAAATATGGCTCAAAAAATTTTCTGAAGGATGTTTAAGGTTAAGGGTTGTGTCAGTGCGCTTGCTTGCGCTTTCTCCATAAACACTGCGATAGCAATATGGAACGCATCCGCTACTGTTCTGCGGCATAAATTCGTGTGAACTTTTTTTCAAGGTCAAAATCTGACGGGTTTCCGAAACCCGTCAGATTTAAGTTCACACGAATTTACGCCTTGTAGCACTACAGACTTTGCCGGAATAGCTTTTTTCTCGGCCAAAAGCGCGGCAAGCTTGAGTCAAAGCTGACCAATGTTCGCTTTTCGCTCATGGCTTAAACCTCCGGTGAAATAAATCAGGCTAAAGACTTAACGGCTCCGGCTTGTAGATAAAAGCCTCGTCCGGCAGTGGCAGGCCGTACGTCCGCAGTTGATGCGCCCGCGTCAGAATCGCCGCGCCTTCCAGCAAATTGAGCGACACGGTTTCGATGGTGCGATTTTCCGGGGCTTCCAAAAAAGTCCCCTGCGTCCAGGTATTGAACGCGCCCATGGCCGGGCCGCACCAGAGTTGATAGTCCATCTGCCGCTCGGCCACGCCTTGAATTGGCCATTGGCTGGACTTGCCGACATACCAGCGGAAAATCAAAGCCATCTTATACTTAGGCTCCTGCACAGCCCGTTGGAGTTGCGACGGCTCGGCTTCCTGAAAAAACCGCTCGGTCTCGGCCCATACTTCCGCCAGCGGTTTGCGGAAAATCTCTTTTTCCAGCGTGGCCCGATCTTTGGCCGGAATCTCGTCGATAGAATTGTAGCGGCTATACAGTTCGTACAGATAATTACCCCGCTGCGGCATCATCGTGCCACGCCGCAGCACTTGCACCTTAACACCTTGTTCAAACATGTCGGCCGCCGCGGTCATGGCCATATCGGCCAAACCGGCCTGGGCCAACATCTTTTTGGCGGTGGCGCTGACGCCCGATTCCACACACGATTGGTGGACGGAACCGATAGCCACATACGCCGCGCCCAAACCAAATGCGCCGGCCAGAGCCTGCGGTGTCCCCAATCCGCCGGCTGCGCCGATGCGGGGAATTTGCGCATAGCCATATTGCCGGGCCAGCTCATGGCTCAGTTCCAGAATCACCGAAAAAAGCGGGCCTAACGGGCGATTGTCGGTATGGCCGCCCGAATCGGACTCCACCGTAATGTCTTCGGCGATGGGAACGCGGCGGGCCAGCGCGGCCTCCACCGATGTCAGCCAGCCTTGATTGACCAGATTCGCCAGCATGGCTTCCGGGGCGGGCGAAAGAAAGGGGCGGGCAACTTCCGGGCGCGAAATTTTAGCGAAAACATGATTTTTGCGGTGAATCGAGCCGTCGCCATTTTGCGAAAGTCCGGTGGCGGAAAAACGTACGACCGCGGGTGTCAGATTCATAAAAGCGGCGGCCTCAATGCGTTGCACGCCTTTTTCCAAATAGAGCGAAACCGTATCCATTTCGCGCTTTGGCTCGTTGGGCGTATGGATTAGATTTGCGCCCCAGGTCAGATTTTCCGGCGTCAAAGCGCTGCGCAGCTTCTCGATCTCCTGCGCCAAGCGGCCTAACGGCAGACCGGCTGCACCGAAAAATCCTAACATGCGATTCCGAGCCAGCGCCATCACCACGTCTGTTGAGGCAATGCCGCGGGCCATCGCCCCACCCACGTAATTAAATCGGACGCCGTGCGTTTCCTGAAAGCCGCGGTCGCCCAGCCATTCCGGATAAAGTGGCGGCAACGAGGCGACGCAGGCGTACGCCGCTTGATTTGTCGTCGTGCGGGTGGAAACTTCGCCGCCGAAAGCCAGGCCTACGCGCCGGTTTTCCGAATCATACAGGATATGAATCGGCTGGCGGACATCTCGAATATACGCATTAAAGCTTTGGCGATCAAAAGTCTTTTGTTGATCCTGGCCGTGCCAGTAACCGATGGGTTGCATTTGAGTTCCGTTTCGGATTCAAGGTAAAGTCCGGTCGTACCTCGCATAATAAAACGATGGCGATAATTTCACAAGCGTCAAACAAATACGACCAAAAGTATGAATTTTCAAAATTTTAGCAAGCATCGTAATATAATGACTTTTGCTAAATGAATCCGTGTTTTTTCAAAATTTTCGTCAAAAACTGTTTGTAATCCGACAAATTACCTAACGGGAAATGAAGAGTCGGAATCCATGTATGACTTGGTCATTATGTGCTTTTCCCAACTGTAACTTTCGCAAGGCTGGTGGCACGATTGCGACACCAGCCTAAAAAGAAATACTCAACCCCATCGTCGGCAAAAAGGGAAACTGCCGGACTTCCTCCCGGCCGGAATAGTCATACTTATAGGTGTAATCAAACACGTTTTTGTAATTGTAGATATTCAGGATTTCGGCATACCAGCTCATGGCTTTGCCTTTATACACAAAGCCTTTGTCGATCCGCACGTCTAAGCGGTGATAGGCCGGAAAGCGAACCGAGTTGATCGCGCCCTCCAACGGTTGATAGATGGGGAAGCCGGTCGTTGCGTCGCGTATCACCTCGCCCGTTGCCGGGTTGCGCACAGGTTCGGCCCCGGTGATGGGCGTGTAGGGCTTGCCGGTATAGAAAGTGCCTTTGACCGATAACCGCCAATTGCGGCCCAGTTTGTAATTTGCCACCAACGATAGCGTGTGGCGTTGATCCTGCAAGGGATAATACATTTCCGCCCCGGCCCGGTCATGCCGTTTGGAAACCGAATAGGTATAGCTGCCCCAGCCATCCAATCGACCGGACAGCCGCTTCTGGAAAAAGATTTCCGCGCCGTAGCTTTCGCCAAAACCAGCGTTGCTGAAATTGCTCAGGCTGTCCGGCACCATCAACATTGACAAATCCTTATAGAAAAGCTCCAGCCGGCCTTTGACATTATCCGACAATTGCCGCTCCGCGCCAAGAATGTAGTGAATCGCCCGCTGCGAGACCAGATCCGGGTTGCCGATGTCGTCATCGGTCTGGATGGGATCGCGAGAGGATTGGCGATAGATGCCGGTGGCCGCTTTGATGACCGTGAGTTCATTCGGGCGATAAGCTGCGCTCAACCGCGGGCTCAGGGTCAGCTCGTCGTTCAGGCCCAGGTAGTCGAAGCGCAGGCCGTAGCCCAGGGACAGGCGCGGCGGGCGGATTTCCCAGGTATCCTGCACATAGCCGCCGGCGTAGTCATAGACACGATTAAATTTAGTCTTGTAGCGGGTGGAGTCGTAGCCGGCGTTGCTGTTTTCCGAGATCGTCTCCAGAAAAAGCGAGCGTCGCCAGCGGATATCAAAATCCACATTCGCTTTGAAAAGATACAGCCCGGCCTCGATTTTATGCTGCGGCAGCGACAAAACGGTCATATCTTCGCGCAGGCTGTAATTTTTTGAGTTGGCGAAAACCCAATCCGGATCGGCGCCGCTGGTGGCTGTTTCGGAGTTCTGGCTAATCAGCGCTGCGGTCGTGTGGGTATAAACATTGGGCGAAAACAGATACTTCCAGTCAATGGCAGCGATCCGCAGCTTATTGCTCCAGAAAAAACGGCCGCCGTCCGTGGTCAGGCGATCCAAAACACTGTCCGGGTTGGTGACTTCCAAATTCATGCGATCGCCGGAAACCAAACCGGTTATCGTTAAAATGTGCTTATCATTGAGCGGATACAAAAGCTTGGCTTGATAATCGTAAAAGTTGGGCAAAATATGTTCTTTGTACTGGCCCAAAGCCTTCATTAATTTGTCCTGGTACGACCGTCGCGTGGACACGATCCAACTGCCGCGCGGACCAGGCAATGGACCGGAAAAAACGCCGTTAGCGCTGATTACATCCAAATTCAGCGTGGCTGCGGTGCGGTCGCGTGAGCCGACCCGGTTTTGCACTTCCAGCACGGACGACATGGCCTGGCTGTATTTGGCCGGAAAGCCGCCGGCATAAAATTCTACATCCTCGATCAATTCCGGATTGAAGATGCTGACCAATCCGCCCAAATGATAGGCTTCGTAAATAAAAGTGCGGTCCAGCATGACCAGATTTTCTTCCGACTTGCCGCCACGCACATACATGCGGCCTGTAAAATCGGATTGGGCTACTACGCCGGGCAGGGTTTGCAAAGTTCGGGTCAGGTCGGCCACTGTGCCGGAAATCCTGGCGATTTCCCGCGATTCAAAATGCTGCGAGCTGACTTCCGGCTCTTTGTTGAGCGTGGGGAATTTGCCGGTGATGTCAACTTGCTGGCCTTCGAGCGGGATGGGATTAAGGCGGACGGTCAACTTAAGTTGATTCGCGGAACCTGCTTCGAGGGTAAAGGTTTGCGCCTCATAGCCAAGCATCGAGAAGCGAAGTTGCGTGGCGGTCTCCGGCAGGTTCAGCTTAAACCGCCCGTCGTAATCGGTATGACCGCCCAAAGCGCCGCCTTCCGTGCGGATATTGACGCCGACCAGCGCCTCGGTCGTATAAGCGTCGGTCACCCGGCCGGCAATTTCCCGCGCTTCGCTTGAGATCGGGTTGCAGATCAGCAAGATGATGATATAGAAAAGTTGCCACGGTTTTTGCATAGCGCTGGCTCCGATAGCTCCGGGAAAAAGTTGTTGGCATTGCCGATTTGAACGCAGATGGCTTGATAGTCAACCAAAGCCGTAATGACTTTGGGCGTGGGTAGCGCTACAGCGATAACCAGACTCGTAACGAATTGTCCAGACTTTTTATATCCGTGTTGGACAATTTCCCTACCGTTTTCATAATCAAGCTCACTTGAATCGTAAAAGCGCCACGCTTGACAACGCTGGCCACATTTAAACCGGCGGCACCCCAATCACTCAAAACAAACTCCCCGTCCAACAGCGTTGACGCCCGGCTGGTCAGCGGCACAATGATAATATCTGATGAGGAAGGCGTCAGGCCGGCAATAATGGCCGGTCGCACTTTTGTAGCGGACAGGTCGGTAAAAGGATAACTGACCAGAATCACATCATTTCGTGAGTAATTGCTCATAAATGTCATCCTCCGGATTGTCCCAGATTTTTCTGAGGGCGGATTCGCTGGCGTTGAGCCAGAACCGCTGCTCTTCCTCGTTCAGAACGGTTACAATGACCCGCGTTCCGTCCGGGTAGCGGGCTTTGTCTAATAATTGAATCTGGCCATTTTGAATAACAGCCCAGTGGGTGGCTAACATGATGGTGCTCCTTTTTGATAATATACGATACATCAGATGAGCGAACGCCGTTCAGCTGAATTTCAATTTGGGTTGATCCGACAGGTTGGAAACCTACCGCAATATCACCAGCCGCCTCTGTTCCGTAAACCGCCCGGCTTCCATGTCAACACTGAGCCGATACAGATAGACGCCGGAGGGCATCTCCTCGCCACTGGCGTTGCGGCCGTTCCATTCGATCTCGTGCGCACCGGCGGCCTGCGGGCCCATCGCAAACGTATTGACTTCCTGTCCGGCCGAATTATAAATAATTAGACTGGTCTTGCCGGATTGCTGCAATTGATAGGGGATGGATGTCACGGTACGCAACGGGTTGGGATAACTCTGCTCCAGCCGGGTTTGCTTGTCCGCGGCGGGCTCATCCTCGTTGGCAATCGGCTCGAACACATTCCATTGCAGGCTTTGCCCGGCGGTAATATTGACTTGAAAATCGCTGCCCAAAATCGTGCCGGAATAAACAACAGTGACGGTATGCCTGCCGGCATTGGTGCGCAAAGAAAAAGCGCCGTTGAAATCGGTCTCGACAATCTTGCCTGCTTCAGCAAAGTAAAGCTCGGCAAAAGCCAAAGGCTGCCCGGTCTGACGATCATAGACCGTGCCGTGCACTTCGCCGGCGCGCACACCGTTAAAGCGCAGTACATACAAACCGAAGCTGATATCCGACGCCACAATCGTCCCGGACGGGAAATAGGGGTAAACGCCCCAATTGCCCTCAAACCCTCTTTCATCACCCGGATAGGTGTCGTAGTAGCCGACTTCGCCCGGCTTGGTTGGGTCGGAAACATCCACCACGCGCACACCTTCCGAATAATGCGATACATACAAAAAGCCGTCTTTGATACGCGGCTCATGAGCGATCGTGCCGGAGCGGGCCAGGTATTCGCCGACGCGCTCAATTTGATCGTCATTGTCGGGATCGTTATCCCACAGCGCGCCGATATCAAAGATTTTGAGGGTTAGATTTTCTACCTCATCCGTTTCGTACAAATAACGTCCGTCTTCAGAAATGGTGGAGTTATGGGTAAACCCGTCCGGATATTGAATTTGCTGCTTAAGCCGCGGATTCGCCCGGTCAGAAATATCGACCACGTCAATATTTCCGCCATTTTGAGAAAAGATGTTATGGCTGAACATCAAGTTCTTTCGCGTCGAAATATCGTGCACATAATCACGGGCAAAATAGCCGACTGGCAAAGGATGGACCGGATCGGGCTTCAAATCAAAAATGCGGATGCCGCTCGGATGACCGCCGGCATTAGCAGTGGAAGTCCCGCCATTGATATACAAAAAACCGTCGTCGTCAATCCACACCGTGTGCGCCCGGGCATCGGCCTGCAAAACTCCCGGCCAAACATAAGTGTTGACCAAATGCGCCGTTGCCGGTAGATTCGCCAGATCAATAATCTGAATGCCGGCCAGATTGGACGGACTCCTGTGCTCGCTTACTACATAAGCATAGTGCGAAAATGTTTTGACCTCCCGCCAAATAATGTTCGGACCTGTTGGTCCGGCAATCATAACCACCTCGTTAACATCTTGCGGATTAGTCACGTCAACAATGGACAGGCCGGCATTATGGCCCAGCAAGGCGTACTCACGCCCTTGCGGGTCTACATAACCCCAAACATTGGAATAGACATTATACTTATGAAAGTAATCCAACATGGTAACATTGTTGTTTACACCCGGCGTAAATTGGGCTTCCGCCGGCAACGTGCGCTGGCAAATAAATATGGCGAAAATGATGAAAATACATAGACGAAGCGTCGGCATAAAAACTCCTTGAAAAGTGTTTGAAAAGGAAGTTATTCTCATTAAACTAAGGGTTACTTTTGGCAGAATAAACC
The DNA here is from genome assembly GCA_964404765.1 of uncultured Gemmatimonadota bacterium. Taxonomy (GTDB): domain Bacteria; phylum 4572-55; class 4572-55; order 4572-55; family 4572-55; genus CAYOLL01. The sequence goes on from CAYOLL010000040.1 coordinate 27,047, forward strand.
CTTAATGAGAAGAATTGCGCAGTAAAGAGTAAATAAAAATAGCTTTGTCCGTCTGATTACGCAACGCAAATAAGATTGACAACCTATCCGGGCGGCTGTAAATTAAATCGATTCAAAACTTTCTTTAAATCGTTCATGGGCTTACTAAGGAGATCGTGTATGGAAATACCACCGGCAACCGATCCAATTTGGGCGGATTTAATCTCTGGTAAGATCCGGCATGTGTTTAAATTTCTCCCGGCTAAAATCTTATTAGGGCGACTTTCGCAAAACATTATTTTTGATCCATCACCGGATATGCTGCGGCGGAGTTGCGAGCAAATCCGCGAAGTTTATGCGACGTATTCCAGGTTGGAAAGCGTCAAAAACGATCTACAATCACTGCTTCAGGAAGGGGGCCGCGCATGAATCAGGTCATGTATTCTATCGATGCCGTCAGGCAAATGCTAACCGCCGGTAAAAGGCTGATTTTGAGCGGCGACGAAGCCGTCCTCAGCCAATTGCCCGCCGGCACTTGGATGGGCGGAACCATCCCCTATTTTATGGCCGAAGAAGGGGGCGTTTTTACACAGGAGCGTATTTATGTGACACCGCTGCCCGATCATATTGTCGACGCCTCAATTCGCATTTATGATGCGACCAACATTTCGCGCATCTTTCAGGACATACCGGATAACGGCTTTGCCCTGATCATTATCCCGGCCTTCTCCCAAACGCATTTGAACTTTGCTATTCAGGCGCCGGGTTACGAAGGCTTTGCCGCACGGCCGCTCATTGGCTGGATTTCCGGCTTTTTTTTGCAGGATACAAGCAAAATTACCCCAAAAGTCTTTAATGGCGAAACCGGGCAAAGTCTGGAAAACAACGCCGTGGTCATGCACATTACCCTCACGCCGGATCGGATTCCCGAAGTCGATATCGTCAACATCTTTGAGCAGGGTGACGGCGATATTATCACCTTCCCGACAGATGACTTTACCGCCACAGAGGCGATGGTGAATGGTCAGCCGGTCAATTTTGCCCAATACGTGACCGACAAAAAACTGGACACGCGGCTGCCATTGGTAGCAGACTATTATGGCGCACAGATCAATATCAGTATCCGGACCATTGATGTTGACAAGGGGAGCGTTAGCTTTTACGCGCCGGTTTTTCGTCATGTCAAATACCGTCAGGCCAAACCGGTGCAGGATTATGTAGCCGAGTTCAGCGATGTGCTGCCAAAGGACGGCGCTGAAAAGATTTTCTTCTCCTGCAACTGCATCCTGAACTATCTGTACGGGCAATTGGAAGGACGCAAAACCGCCGACATCACCGGCCCGGCTACTTTTGGCGAAATTGCCTATCAGTTGCTGAACCAGACTCTGGTGTATATCAAAATTCATCAGATGTAAATGTAATTATTAGGCTTTCAGGCGGTTAGACTGTTAGACTGTAGGTGGGAGGATGGGTCCCAAAAAGCCTATAGTCTACAGCCTATCCGCCTGTTTTAATCCAGCCAAAGCTACGCAGAAAGGAGCAAACAATGCGCCCGCGCTCAATTTTCTTCATTCTCTGGTTCCTATTTCCCACGCTGACCGTCGCCGCCGAAAACGGCTACACCCAACTTTACGAACAACTGACCCATCTTAAAGCAGACGAGCTTCAAACTGCCAAAGTCGCCAATATAACTATTACTCGCGATGTCGGCGTATTTTATTTGCTCGATGGTCACTTAGCCTTGTGCCAGCCGATTAATGGCCGCATTTGCGCGGCTGTTTTTTCCGGTAAAGGACGGTTTATTTTTACGCCAGCCACCGATATTGAAAAAGAGCAGTTGGCTCGCTTTTATGACAAGACAGAGCTTTCGGTCGGCTTCGACCAGCTTATGTTTATTTTTGCCGACACAACATTGGTCGAGCTCAAAGGCAAGCTGAATTTTGCCGCCGGAAATCAAGGGCCGGTCGAGACGGGCGATGCAATTGCTTATTTGAAAGATGACGGCGATTACTTTCATTCCCCCATTATCAAAACCTTTTTAAACAATCCGGAAAATGGCTATTTTTACAGCCACATCAACAGCGCCGAAGGCAGTCTGGCTTTTGAAATCAACCTTTACGCGGTCGAAGAAGTCTCGCTGATGCGCCGCCGCAAGGGTTTGCTGCTTGAGCGCGTCTGGGAAACCGTGTGTCAGTTTCACCATCAGGCCGACTACAGCAATCAAATTGACCTGATCAACGAAGACAATGTGGACCTGCGCTTAGATAATTACAAGCTGGATGTCACGATTGACCTGGGTCTTGACTTTACGGCCAGAGCGCAAGTAGATGTGCGGGCGGTAATTGATCATACGTGGCTGCAGCTCCACCTATTCAGCGATTTGGAAGTGGACTCGGTCGCCTGGGGCGATGGTCAGCCGGCGACGTACTTTAAGAAAAAAGACAACCCGGTTTTGTGGGTAAAATGCGATCCGCCTATGGCCCCGGACGAGGTTCGCCAATTGACGCTATCTTATCATGGCAAAATTCTGGCGCAGGACGGTGATTGGATCGCCATCAAAGACCCGACCGGTTGGTATCCGCGCACCGCGTTTTACCGCGAAAAAGCGAACTTTGATCTGACCTTCCGGACGCCCAAACGCTACACCTTTGTCAGCGTAGGCGATCCGGTCGGGCAAACCGAGGAAGATGGCAAGAAAATTTCGCGTTGGCTAACCAAAACACCGATCCGTAACGCCTCCTTCAATATCGGTAATTTTAAAGATTTCAAAATTGAAGACATGCGCATTCCGCCGGTCACGATTTTGAAAAACGACGTCCGCAGTTGGGGCAAGGATATGCAGAAGCAAGTCGGGGCGGATGTAGCCAACAGCGTCTTGTTTTGTCAGCACATTTTCGGCGGCTGCCCGGTCCAACGCTTTCACGCCACGGAAATCCCCTGGGCGCACGGCGAAGCCTTTCCCGGCCTGATTCACATGTCCTGGTGGACTTTTCAGCAAACCGATAATCGCGGCGAGGACGAAATCTTTCGGGCGCATGAAGTTGCGCATCAATGGTGCGGAATTGCCGTTGACTTTAAGACGTATCACGATCAATGGCTGAGCGAGGGCTTTTCGCAATACATGGGCTTGTGGTATATGCAAAATATACGCAGCGACAATGATTTATTCTTTAAAAAACTGCGGGAATGGCGGAAAGATATTGTCGACAATCGCAATTTTGTTTTGGGCAAGGGACAGGAGGGCGGGCCGATCTGGCTGGGCTATCGCACGAACACCAGCGATACAAAGGGCGACTATGACCTGTTGATCTACAAAAAAGGCGCCTGGGTGTTGCACATGCTGCGCAACATGCTAATGGATTTTAAAACCACGCCCATGAACGAAGACCGCTTTCTGACCATGCTGCAGGACTATTACCAAACCTACAACGGCAAGCAGGTCTCCACCGAAGATTTTCAGGAAATCGTGTCCAAACACGCCGGCGAAGATATGAGTTGGTTCTTCAAGCAGTGGGTGTACGGCACGGCCATCCCGACCTGCAAGTTTGCCTACAAAACGCAGTCGGTCGAGAACGGCAAATTTAAAGTAACCTGCCAAATTGCGATGGAGGACGCGCCGGATGACTTCAAAATGTCTGTGCCGGTGCTGATTGACTTTGGTCAGGAGCGCTATACCCGCGTTCGGGTCAAAGTGCAAGGGCCGTTTACACAAATTGATCTGCCATTGTTGCCGATTGCACCAAAGGATGTTGTGTTCAATGATTTGGAATCAGCATTATGCGTCGTCAAAAAAGAAGATTGGAAGTAGGTCCCACCCTTAATGAATACCAACCTTGACGAACCCATCCTACTTTTTGAAGAAGAACTTTCCCGCGGAGATCAGGATTTGTGAGTCATATTGTTTGGTGAATACGGAAAAAAATCAGAAAAAGCGCTGACGCAAGTCAGTTTGGGAGACACTCGAAAATGAAAATGTGCGGATCGAACCACTGACGCCGTCAAAGACCGACAAACTCCGGTGATGATCTATCGGCTGGCGTAGTGTAACGCAAAACGGTATTTTGAGTTACGGAGTCGCTAACGTAATTGCTCAAAAAATGGTGGCAAACCGAACCTTGCGAAGGCTTCATTGCTTGATTTCACAAGTTTTGCAGTAAAGCCTTCGCAAGGTTACCCACGTTTTATGAACACTTACGTCGCTAACAAAATAGCAAAATTTATTTTGCAAGGGAGGACGCCATGAAAGCATTGTTTGTTTTTTGGGTGGCCATCTGGATTGGGCCGGATTTGCTGTATGCCGAAACTGACTTCTTCACAAAAACAGACTCTTTTTTACACGCCTATGCCAAAGATGGGCGGGTTGATTACGAGACCATCAAAAAAGACCATGCCAAGTTAGATACGCTGTTACTGCTGATTAAAACTTATGATCCAAAGACCACCGCGGATCCGCTGCGGGAGAAAGCATTTTGGATTAACGCCTACAACCTGTTAGTCATCAAAAATGTAGTTGATCTTTACCCAATCAAATCGCCGCGCGATGAAGCCGGTTTTTTCAACCGGATTAAACATCTCGCGGCAAAGGATTCGCTGACGCTCGATCAGCTTGAGCAAATCAAACTGCGCGAACGCTATAAAGACGCCCGGTTGCACTTTGCGCTGGTTTGCGCCGCCGTTGGCTGCCCGCCGCTTGGCAATAAAGCCTACCTGCCGGAGAATGTGGATAAACAGTTAGAAACCCGCACGGCCAACGCGATTAACAATCCGGCCTTTGTACGGGTCGATACTCCGGCCAAAAAAGTCTATATGTCAGAAATTTTTAGCTGGTATCAGGCCGACTTTGAGCGCCCCAATCAAACCTTGCTGCAGTTCATCAATCGCTACCGCAGCAATGATCCGATTCCGGCTAACTATGCCATCGAATTTATGCCGTACAATTGGAATTTAAACAAATCCGGAGCAGTAGAATGACTTTAAAATGGATGCGCTGGCTTGGCTGCGTCATTATTTTTGCGGCCTTATGGACCTGCGGGCAGGCCGGCAACGATGACCCAAAAAAGCCGGCGGTTGATATGCCCGTATTTGGCGGCTACTGGTATCAGGGCAAGGCCGAAATAACCCGCTACGACCTGCAGCAGGCCCGTTACGGTGAAATCCATTCCGGCGACGCGGTTTTAATCTTTGTGACCGAGGATTTTTTAACGGATCGGCAAGTCAAATATGAGTCCGGCGACCGGGCACAGGCGGTATCCGTGCTGAAACTAAACTTTACTAAAAAGTTTAACACGGGTATTTATCCGTATTCGCTGATGACCTCTGTTTTTACGCCGGTCGATATTGAAGCGCTGCCACATACGCTAAAAGTGACCAACAGTAATCAGGAATGGTGCGGTCATACTTTTGGTCAGCTTAACCTTGAAAATGACCGCTACAAAATCCGGATATTCTCCTATTTTCAGAGCGAAGGGGATACGGAGGCCGACTTGCCTGCCGCCGGATTAGAAGATGAAATCTGGACACGCATCCGCATTGCGCCGGATTTACTGCCGCTGGGTAATATTCAACTGATCCCCGGCAGTCAACATCTCCGTTTGAAGCATCAGGTTATGCAAGTGGAGCCTGCTGCCGCGACGTTAACGCCTTCGACCGATCCGAGTTCCGGGCATGATATTTTGACTTATACGGTTTTATATGAACAGCTGGATCGGCGGTTGGCCATTCGCTTTGAAAAGCAGTTTCCGCACGCGATTTTGGGTTGGGAAGAAAGCTATCGTGACGGACGAGGCGAAACTCCGGCGATAATGACCACCACGGCGTCGCGAACACATACGCTGCTTAGTGATTATTGGGGGCATAACGCGGTAGCCGACTCGGTCTGGCGAAAACAACTGGGTTTGGAGTGACGCTTCCGGCAGTCAGGCGTTTAACCATGCCGGCAATTACGCCGACGGAAAAATTCTTCGACAGCACAAGCAGCCCGCGTAAAACTTATGGCGTGCTGCGAAAGACAATCCGGCCATCAACCTCAGGGGCTACGGTTCCAGTCGTGCGCACATAATTTTCCAAGCCAATGACCATGTCCTCACCAAAATCAATTTTACGATTGGCCGGAATATCTTTAAAAATGATGTAGCTATCGCCGCCGTTGGCATTAAAATCCGTGGTTACCAGGCGGTACGTGCCGGCGGGATTGTACTCGGTGCCATTGATCTTAAGTGATAATATGCGTTGCCCTTGGGTAATGATGGCCGTACCTTCGGAATTAACAACTTGTTTTTGACGCTGCGGATCGCACACAACCCGTAACTCACGCGAGACTTGCATAAAATTGCCTTTTGCTTCCGGTAATTCCGCCACACTGCGTTCCATGATCTGCTTCAATTCTTCGCCGGTGACAGTGACCACCATTGCATGGTTTTGAAAAGGCAAAATTTCTTTAGCTGTCGCTTTGGTAAACGAGCCGGGCTGATAAATTCCGGTCGGGTGCAATGTTGCGTCAAAGCGCAAATTACCGCCGTTTATCAAAACAAAATCCACTTCATAGCCTTTGACAAAAGCATACTGTTGAATGGCGTCGGCAACCAGATTGCCGACGGGCATTTCCTGTGTGCGAACCTTTGGTTTGTTGGTATCCAGAGCCACGGCCAGTGTGCCAAGCGTCTCACTGTTGTCATCTTCCTCAGGCACTTCCGGCAAGCTGCATGAAGTCACAAAAAGCAACAAGAATACCAATGATAGTTTGAGCTGCCAGCTTCTCGACATTTTTGTGCCTCCGCGTTAAAAAGCGTATCGAACAGTGATAATATACATTTGGCCGGGCTGAATTAAACCCTTACCGCCCAGCGCATTGATATTGGTGGATTCATCGGGATCAACATATTTATCGTCACCCAGGTTTTGCCCGGTGACTTGCAGCGTCAGACGCGGGCGCACCTGATAGCTCAGACTGGCATTTGCTTGCCAATAAGATGCAATCGTGACATTCCGCAAGCGCTCCAGCGTGGTGCGACGGTTGTTTTCGGCCTTGCTGGCATAGTTCACACCCACGAAACCGATCCAGCGTCCGGCGGTTAAATCAACACCGGCGTTCAGACGATAAATGGGAATATTGCGCAGATATTTATCGACACGGCTCAACTCTTTTTTGTCACCTGTCGTAATAATGGCTGAGTTTGTATTCCAATCAAACTCGGTTAGAAAATTGGAAAAGTTAGCGAAAATACGGGCTTGATTGACCGGTTTGAGTGAAACTTCCACATCAAAGCCATAATTCTTTTCGTTGCCCAGGTTCTCGTAGTCGCCCACGCCGCCGCTGCCATTGAGATCGTAGACACTGATCACATCGTCAATCCAGTTATAAAAAAAACTGCCGCGCATTGCATAGCGATTTTTGTATTTCAATTCACCGGCAAATTCCAGCGAACGCACCGACTCCGAAGACAGATTTTCATTGCCGCGCACACCGTCACTGCCAAGATTGGTGCGGTCGTACAACTCTTTGAATGTGGGGGCACGGAAAGCCTCGCCGTATAATGCCTTCAGGTTCATGAACTCAAAGGGCTTCAGGATCAAACCCAGACGCGGGTTAAACGACTGGCCGAAATCGCTGTAATTGTCGTAGCGAAAGCCGGCGGTCAAACCCCATTTGTCGCGCTGGTAAGTGCCTTGCAAATAATAGGCGAAAACATCACGGGTTTTATCCTTTTGCTGAAAATCAATGTCGTCGTAATCACCAAAATCGCCTTTGTATTCTAATCCGGCCACGCGGTAATTGCGCCGCACACTATAATCGGCCATAAAAAGATGCTCAAACACAGGCCCGGTAATAAGTTCCACATGCTCGCCCAGCGTATAATTGATTTGCACCTCGCCGCCAATATTGACGCCGGTATACTTCTCCTCGGTTTGGCGGCCATTGCGGAAAGTCAGACGATAAAGGTCCGGCGCCTCTTCGATCAGATAATTGTGTCGGGTAATATCATTATACAGCCGAGGCCGAATAGACAGCTTGTTGTTTACTTGCCAATGATAATCCACATCCCAAACAACCAGGCCTTCTTTGTATTTTGATTGTGGAGCCAGGATAAAAAGCGGGCCAACCCAACTGCCGCGGGCCCGATAAAATGCAAAAAGGGAGAAGTTTAGATCACCCCGATTGACTTTAAGACGCAGAAAGTCGTCGGTTAGATACCGGTTGGTTTGAGCGTCCGCTTTGACCAGTGGCAAATCCCAGGTGGGGGCGGTTGTCTCACCCCGGCCGCCGTCCTGCTCAATGCTTTCGTTAATGCCATCACTTTTGAATGCGCCGGCTTGCAGATAAATTTTAAGACTATCCCGGACGATAAACTGACTAAAAGAACCGCCACCCGCATTACCGCTGGCCCGCCGGCCTTTTACCCAGTTATTTTCCTTTTGCGTAATGATGTTGATGACGCCGGCCACGGCGTTGGTGCCAAACAATGCTGAACCGGGTCCGCGAATAATTTCAATTTGCTCGATAAAATCCACCGACAAGTCATAGATAGCCCGACCGTCATAAAAATCATTCAGATGATGCCCGTCAACCAGCATCAGCACGTTGCCATCCTTGCGGATACCACGAATGGAAACGCGATAATTGCCGTCCGGTCCAAGGCTTGTTTCGATAGTTGGCACATATTTAAGCACGTCAATCAGGGTGACCGCGCCCATGCGCTCAATATCGCCTTTGGTGATAACGCCAATCACTGCCGGCGCCTCGCTAATTTTTTGCGCTTTCTTACTGGCCGTAACAACGACGAATTCTTCTACGGACTCTAACAGCTCGTCCAATGAACTTTCACGACCTTGCTGCGCAGAACTCCCGCCGGGCAGACTCATGATTCCCAGTAAAATGAAACATATCCATTTCTTCATGTTGTGATCTCGCTTTTTCAATGGAGTAAAAATATCAGTCCAAAATCAAACCGCCGCCCGAGTTAATGAACACCATGCTACAGACCATTACGTACAAGCTTGCAAAAATATTCCTTCGGAATGACAGCGTTCGACAGGTCGTTGACTAGTACAGAAAAAACAAAATTGCTTGCTTTTTCTTTCCGGTACCGCCAGGCAACAAAACTTACGAGAGCGCTTGACGGGTGCGACAATCCGGACAACTGCTCGAAAACAAAGAGCGTTCCGAATCAGACATGCGCTTTTGCAACATCAAGCGGTCGAATGCCCCGTGCCAGCAACACACACATAAAGCTGGCAGCAATCGCCAGATAACCCACGCGCTCATAATGCAGCAACTGCCCGGTTTCATTTTTGATGACAATCATCCCGGCGATCATGGATGCGGCCCCGGCGGCCAATTGCTGCACGGCAGAGTTCAGACTCATAAAGCCGCCCCGCTGCTGTGGTCGCACCGTGGAGGTAATCAACGTCATGGCCGGAATCATCCGCCCGCCGGAGATGACAAAAAAAGCGGTCGTAATCAGCAAAACGAATGGAATCGGCGTCGGACCCAAATGGGTGATCAAAAAGATGGGAATTATAGCAAGCAGCGCCGACCAGCTAAACACACGGACATTGGTAAACCGGTCGGCCAAACGGCCCACGCCTTGCGAGGAGAATATCGTCACGGCTCCGCCGATGAAATATATCCAGGTTAATTGGCGTTCGGTAAAGCCTACATTGGCTACCATGCTGGGACTGAGAAAGGGAATGACCGTGAATTGGCCCAGCATGAGCATGACCGTCAGAGTCAAGCCGCGCAGTTGGTTGGGATTGGCGGCGACGTTGGTAAACAGTTCACTGACCGGCGGGCGTGTGGCGTGAATGTGATCTCGCAATTTGGGCACAAAATAACCGATCAAGCCAATAACAAATAACCCGGAAACAGCCAACGCAAAAAAGGGCGCGTGCCAACTCCATAACGTGGCAATGTACAAGCCCATGGGCACACCAAACACCGCCGCCGCCGAAAATGCGGCCATGACCTGACCCATGGCCGTGGCCCGTCGCTCATAGGGAATTACATCGCCGATAATGGCCATGACCAGCGAGCCTTGCACGCCGCCAAACGCCCCGGTGACGATGCGGGAAATCAATAAGAAATGATAATTGGGTGACAATGCGCAGCTAAACGTGCCCAGCACAAAGCCCAAATACGAGATCAACAACATGGTTTTGCGGTCAAAACGATCTATAAACGATGCGGCCAGAAAGCCCACCGCCCCGGCGCTAAACGTGTAGGCCGAAACAAGACCGCTGAACTGCTGCGGGCTAATACCAAACAGGCGCATGAGTTGCGGCCCTAACGGCATCATAATCATAAAATCTACTATATGGGTAAACTGAATCGCGGCGAGCGTCAACAACAGCAGGCGTTCGTTAAATGGGGCAGGTTGCGTTTCGGTCATGCGTTGGGTGTCCTTTGGAGTGGCAGATAGTGCATAGATTCGGCGCAGAGCAAGATACGTTCCTGTCATAAACAACGCTATAATTATGATGTGACCGCATCCGGCTTCTTCCTGGCCGGTAAAAAGTTCTGCTCCGTGATCACGCTCTTGCCCAATTCTTTTTCCGTCTCTTCCCGCGCTTTGCCGGCCACACGCCCGCCACGTCGAGCAACGGTTTTGCTCTTCTCAAACGTCTCCGGCTTTCCCTGCTTGGAGATTATTGAATTTTTCCGCAAAGGCGATAAAACCAAATCCATGCACTTCCAGTTTAACCGTGCGCTCCTCCACCGGATTCAGGATTTCCGCCAAAGCGTTTAAATCGTCGGCGATGAAACTGTCGTTGATGTTGAACATGTTGGGCCTTTTTCTGGTTTGGGTTAATGAGTTATGCGTTATGCGCAGCATCGCGCACAATTTTAAAATATCGCTTGCACGCCAATAAAAAGTTCTGTATTATTATCCACAATCGTTCATTCTAAAAAGCGAGGATTCGATATGGGCGAGATCATAATCCAAGTTCCACAAAATTTCCATAAAGAATACCGTGTGAGCAACTTAGCGGTAATAAAAGAACTGTTGGCCTCATTGGAAACTAAGGCCGTTCAATCCCAGCCGAATCGTCCCTTTAACGACGAATGGCGACGGAAATTATTGAGCATGTCTGTTTGGAGCGAGGACGACATCCAGTCTGTCAAAAATGCCCGGAGGTATATCAACCGATGGCGGCCACGTCCATTGTCATAGATTCCAGCATTGTGATTGAGTTTTTCCGCAAAGGCGATAAAACCAAATCCATGCTCTATCAGTTGTCGTTTCAGCATCAGTTTTATGCGTCCGTCATCACCGCTTTTGAGGTCCAGGTCGGGCTGAAATCAGACCTTCAGCGGCGGGAATACCAAGAACTGATGATGAACGTTCAAATTCTTGAGTTGGATCAGCGCGTCATAGATTCTGCCGTTCAAATCCATCATCATTTGCAGGCGCATAACGCCCACATCGGTTTGGCCGATTTGTTGATCGGCGCAACCACCCTTCATCATGCTTTACCGCTGGCAACCTTGAACCAACGGCATTTCAAACGTATTCCCGATTTGACGCTACTTGATCTTTCATCTTTCCGAACCCGTTAAACTGTCGCCGCCGATTTAGACTGTTCCGTCAACTCTTCCATCCGCTTCTTATACTCAAAATTCGGCTTCTTCTCATACTTTCCGGACCAAATCCCCAACACAGACTATCCCCGGCTGAATCACCCTGGCGTTAATCCCGCGCAGATGCAACTGCTTGCCGACCGGCGAATTGACAAACGCCATTGCTTCCTGGCCAAAGCGCTCGGAAAACTTGCGGCAGCCGTTGTGCGGCGGCAATGTTACTTCAATCAATGCCGAGCCGATTGAAAGACGACTGCCGGCAGACAGATTTTCAGCGCTCAGGTCCAAATCGACATAAAACTGATCGCCGGCTAATGGCCAGCGCTCTTTTGTTTGCGCCAGCAAGGCTACAGCCCGCGCGTTCATCACTGTCAGTTGGCGGTCACAATTCACCGGGCTATCCGAGGGGCGATTATTGTTGCGCTCGCGCCAGTTATCGCCGACGAGACCGGCCTCACAGGTCAGTTCGCCGGTTTCCAGAGTTTCCCGTTCTCCGGTTTGTGGGCGGCGCACAATCAGTTTGACGACGCCAACATCCCGGGGTGATTGCCGAATGTTTGCCAGTCCGGCTTCGAGCGCTTCGGCTGTCAGATGCAACGGATTGTTCATTATCATCAAAATCTCCTTTCCTGAATTGTTCGTGGGGTTGCAAAATCACAAAGCGTCGCGAGAATATTGAAATTTTGGAGTAGCAAGCTTCAGTTTGCAAACATCGGCGGAGTTACTGAGTTGCTTGCAAACTGAAGTTTGCTACTCCGGCGGTTCTTTTTTAAGATGCTTTTCCAGTTTTTCATAGGCCAGGTTGATTGCTTTAAATAATTCGGTCGCAGCCCTTTGTGCCTCAGGATTGGCGGCATGTTTGTCAGGGTGGTATTGTTGGGCCAGACGCTTCCAGGCTTTGCGCACGGTTTCCAAATCTGCGCCGTAGGGCGCTTCCAGATTGGCGTAGTATCCGGCAAGTTCCGGGTCCTGCCCCGGTGTCGGGCCGCCGCCAGGCTTGGCAAAATCGGCGTCCGGCGGCTGCCAATTCGGGCGGGCGGCGTCACCTGTCTGCAGTTGTGAACGAAGGATGTTGTAAAGACGCGCGAAGAGGCTCATAGCTTAAATATCGAGGAATTTGCGCATGGAGACATAGCTGCCGGTTGCGCCCAAAATAGCGGCTAAAAATGTGAGAATCAGTAACAGGCGCACATCCAGAGCAGCTAAAACGGTAACTTGCTGCCGGGCCAGATGATAGGTGCCGGCCAGTAATCCGATGCCCGTCAATCCGCCAAGCAAACCGTTCAGCAAGCCTTCGATGATAATCGGCATCCGGATAAACATGTTGGTAGCGCCGACCAATTTCATGATTTCGATGGCGTCTCTGCGGGCAAACACGCTGAGTTTAATCGTATTGGAGATGATGAAAATGCCGCCCAGGGCTATCACGATGCCCAGCGTTATGTCCACAAGCTGGAAGTTGCTGACGATTCGATCCAGTCGGGCAATCCAGTCGCCGCCAAATTGGACTTTTTCGATGCCTTTAAGCCGGCGGACAGCCGCGGCTAACTCGGTGACGTTTTCGGCGGTTTTATAGGCGGGTTTAATTTGAATCCGGGCAGAAGCCGGCAATGGATTGACTTCAATCGCGTCGAGAAAGGGGCGCTGGTCGGCAAATTCTTTTTTGAACTGTTTGAGATTCTCGTTTTTGGAATAAAAGACGCAGGCTTTGACGCCAGTCATTTTGCCAATGGCGGCGACGGCGGCATCCATTTGCTTTTGCTCGGCGTCTGTTTTAAAATAGGCCGTCATTTCGATCCGCGTCCGCACATCGGCGATGATCTGGTTCAGGTTGGCGGTCAGCAGCAAAAAAATGCCGAACAAATAGATCAGCACACCGGTGACCAAAAGGGACAGGAGAGCCAGGCCGGGCGCGCGGCGGAATCTATCAAATGCTTCGATTACAGCATAACGGATCATACGGGATATTTACTCAAAGTCGCTTTGCTGTGGGCAACGGCCATCTCCTGGCTAATGATATTTCGACGGTAAAGCTCGCCCAAATAGCGATCCAGCGAGATGGTGCCTTCCTCGGCGGCAGCGGTTAAGATTTCCTGAATTTTTGGATAATTGGCTTCACGAATATGGGGACGAACGGCATCATTGATGGTCAGCATCTCCAGGGCCAGAATATTGCCGGAGGCGTCCGCCCGATGGATGAGCCGCTGCGCCATAAGGAACAAGACATGGTTTGAAAGTTGAAAGGCGGCTTTGCGCAATTCCGCCGATTGCAGCAAGGTATAAATACGCTCAATCATGTTTTGCACACTGTCGGCTTCAACAGCCGCCACGATCAGCCGGCCTTTCTCGGCGGCATTAAGCACCGCCAGCAGATCATCCCGTGATGTAATGGCGTCAACTACGGCTACGTCGATATCCAGCCGACCAATATACTGCAATGCGTCGGAAATAGAAGGTGTATCCAGGCCTATTTCCCGAATATTCACATTGCTTTTATGATGCTTAAAAACGTAACGGACTTCTTGGACAACAAGCAAAATGTTTAATAAACGCTCGCGATTGAGATAGTCCACCATTGCCGCCAATGTGGAGGACTTGCCTTGTCCGGGCGCTGCGGCGACCAAAATCAGGCCGGCGCTCTTTTCCAGCATCCGTGTCACGACCGGTGGAATCCCCAGATCAACCAGCGCCGGGACAAATTCTTGAATATGGCGGGCGGTTACGGCCAAAAAGCCGCTTTGTCTGAAAAAGCTCAGGTTGAAACGACCAATGTCCTCAAAGGCGGTTATAACTTCGACCGCGCCTTTTGTTTGGAGCTTTTCCATTTGTGCAGCATCTAAAAATTCCCGGGCATAAAGTTCCAATTCCGCCGCGGTAAAGGAATCGGCTTTAATTCGGACGAACTGCCCGCTTAAACGTAAAGCCGGCGCAGCATCGGTCGTTAAATGCAGATAGGACGCATTTCGTTTGAGCATGAATTGGAGCAAGCGTTCCAATTTTAGCAGGGATTCTTCATCATCCTCAACCAGGACAGGCGCCTCGCTGACAGGGGCGGCCTTTAACGGCTGGTCCGCGCGCGCTTTGGCCGGTGTCTCCGGCTTGGCCGGCGTGTCACCGACCAATCGTGTAGAACCATCTTCGCTAAAGATAACCGTACTCTGATGCACATCAAAGTTTTGAGCCAGCAAGTTTGACTTGTGGCGATCATCCAACGGCTGATCATCCCGAATTTTTTGGATGGCGCTGACAATGGATGATGCCGCAGCTAAAACCGGCTTAACGTCACAGTTGGTTAAAAAGCGGATATCTTCAATTAAACCCAAATCACTTGGGTCAGCCATCGCTACGGTCAGTTTGTTTTTGTCGCGGGCAACGGGTAAGACGCGCTTCAGTTCCGGCATTTCTTCGGGCAGCAGCGATATCAGCGCACGATCAACCGTCCGGTCGGTCAGCTTGATCGCGGGTGTCTTTAACTGCCAGCTTAGGGTTTCTAAAAGCTTTTCTTCAGTGATAAAATTAAGACTGACTAACACATCGCCCAATGGCTTTTTTTCCCACTTTTGCTGATCCAATGCTTTTTGCAGGTTGTCCCGCGTTAAAACACCGGATTCAACCAGGATCTCCCCAAGCTTCAATTTTCCTTTTCCCCCAGTAGTCGCAGCCATGCTCGCCTCCTTAGACGCTATTTGCGGCATCAGGCGATAGAGTCGAAAATACACCCAATGCGATTTTTTGTCAAAAGAATTTGCGTTTTGACGTGACGTAGAACTTGCTACAAAAGGATGATCCGGTCCGTCAGATTGTTCAGCAAAATTTACAGCGTCAGCCTCTGTTATGACAATATTGGGCCGCTTTGTTGCAGTCGGCAAGCCTTCGGTTTATTTTCCTGAAAGTGGAAAATTTTCCTTATCGGAACCGTTAATAAGAAGCGTTGTCTTGTAAAATAACTACATAAACACTTGCCGTTAAACATGTTATATATCTTTTAAAAAGTTGGTATGTTCCCTGCTTTAATCCTGGTTGTTCATTCATTCACTGTATACCGGGATTTTTAAAGGAGGCAATACCATGGCAAATCGTAAAGAAGTTCAACCCAGCGTGCGAATTTTTCGCAGCTACGCCGAGCTGTTAGCTCTGGCCTTTCAATTGAAAAAGCAAACGGAAGATGAAGCCGAGCCGGAGAGCAAAAAGCAAGCTTAAACCTTTGGCGTAATACCAAAACCGGAAATGATTTGGACACTAAACCCTAAGGGTCTCAAAAGATGTATCTCATTACCAAGTAAAATCTTACAAGACCCTTAGGGTTTTTTGGCTTTTTGGAAGTGTGTAATTCATTCATTTTAAGCTTTGGTATAAAGTGGCATGGGATATGTTTTTTATTAAGCGTCAACCCTTACGTTCGCGCATTTTTCGCACGGCTTTTCAAATTAGCGATTACCCGTGTAACTTGTTTTCTCATATAATGTTGTGGCTAAACTAATAATTGTTGCTAATCCCGTAACCCCAATCCCGTAACCCCAACCTTCAGGTTGGGGTTACAACGCCCGTTACTTCTTTGGCGGCTTTAGCCATTCGAACCGACGCAAAAACGGCTAAAGCCGGCGATCATGGTAGAGTCTGCCTTCCCCACACTGAAGTGTGGGGTTAACGGAAAAACGGAGCGCCAAATTTCTAAAATCGCTTCAAAATTTCAGCGAACGTAAGG